>CAVJEZ010000030.1:11728-13889 GCA_963648625.1 Odoribacter splanchnicus | reverse complement strand
TTCTAAATAGGAGTTACCATGACCTTTACAGCTGCTGTTCTGGGGCTTGGCAATATAGGACGCTGCGTTATCCGCTCTCTTGAACAAAGCCCCGATGCAACCTGCGTCGGCGTTGTTCGCCGCCCTGCATCCGTTGGAACGACGCCATATGATCTGCGCGGAGTGCCCGATTTCCCGAGCTTCGACGATCTTTTGAACAATGTGGAACGGCCGGATGTTGTCATTATGGGACTTCCCTCCCGCCTGTCCCCCCATGCTGCGGCAGAACTCCTGTCCAGGGGCTTTAACACGGTTGACAGCTTTGACATCCATGACCGTGTCGTCGAAGTCGTGGGAGCCCTGGAGGGCCATGCCGAAAAAGGACATGCCGTTTCCATTACAGCTGCCGGCTGGGATCCAGGCACAGACTCCATTTTCCGCACCATCTTTGAGGCCATGACACCGGTAGGCACTACCTTCACCAACTTCGGCCGCGGCCGTTCCATGGGACATTCCGCAGCCGTCCGCTCCATAGAAGGTGTTGTTGACGCCACTGCCATCACCATTCCCATGGGCGGAGGCAACCACTCCCGTCACGTTTTTGTGGTCCTGGAAAAAGGGCATACGCTGGAAGACGTGACCAAGGCCATCAAGGCAGACCCCTATTTTGCCCACGATCCGCTGACTGTCACCCAGGTAAAGGATACGGCTGCACTGGAAATGGTAGCCGATGCTTCACACGGCGTTCTCATGGAGCGTGTCGGCGCCTCAGGATCTGCCTGCAACCAGCACCTTACCATGGAAATGCGCATTGACAATCCCGCCCTCACAGCCCAGGTCCTGGTAAGCAGCGCCCGTGCCGCAGTCCGTCTGTGCCAGCAGGAACGCTATGGCTGCTACAGCCTCATCGACATTCCGCCCATCATGCTTCTGCCTGGCGACAGGATGGAGCTTTTGGGACGCCTCGTATAGATATCGGTTTTCTTTCTTTCCTGTATATCAAGGCCTTTGCCCCGGTGGAGCAAAGGCCTTTCTTGTCCGGAAAACGTCCTGCCAGCCGCCTTTTTCTCTGAATAATCGCGGTTCAGCCTGTTAGACAAGGCAAGATATTTGCTGTATGCTTATCCTTTGAGAGGTATACCATGTCACTTTGTCGTATCATCAATCTGCAAAATGCCGGAGAATGGGCGGCTGCCGGCAAATGGCTGAAAGACCGTGCCAACCCTGCTTCTGCGGATGTGGAAAGCAAGGTCAGGGATATTCTGGACACTGTCAGGAATGACGGCGATCAGGCCCTTGTCCAGTATACAAAGCAGTATGACTGTGCGAATTTCGAGGGCTCCCTGCGGGTCAGCGAACAGGAAATCGCCATGGCTGCGGCCTGCGTGCCGGCAGAAGCCAGGGAATGCATTGCCCAGGCAGCCAGCAACATACGCGCCTTCCATGAAGAGCAGAAAGAGAAGACGTGGCTTACAACGCGCCCTGACGGAAGCATTCTGGGACAGATGGTTAATCCCGTTCCCAGGGCAGGCCTCTATGTGCCGGGCGGCAAGGGCGGCAAGACGCCGCTGGTGTCCAGCTTTCTTATGAATGCCATTCCGGCTCTGGTGGCCGGCGTACAGGACATTGCCGTCTGCACGCCCCCCCAGGCCGACGGATCTGTCAATTCCATCATCCTGGCAGCAGCCCACATTCTTGATATACACGAAGTCTACCGTGTCGGCGGAGCCTGGTCCATAGCGGCCATGGCCTATGGCACGGAAACCATACCTTCCGTCGATGTCATTGCAGGCCCCGGCAACATTTTTGTGACCACAGCCAAGCGCATGGTCCAGGGCCTTGTCGGCATCGACATGATCGCAGGCCCCAGCGAAGTCTGCGTCATAGCAGACGGCTCGGCCAACATCCGCTGGCTGGCAGCAGACCTGCTAAGCCAGGCAGAGCATGATCCGTTAGCCTCGGCCATCTGCATTGTACAGGAGCCCATGGTGGCGCAGGCCCTGGCAGCCGAGCTTGACGAGCAGGTACAAAAACTCCCGAGGACCAAGATTGCCAGCGCCTCCCTCAGGGACTGGGGCGCCATCGTGGTGGTGCCGGATCTCAATGAAGCCCTGGCCGTGGCCAACCAGATTGCTCCCGAGCATCTGGAACTTTCCATACGATCCCCGTGGGATGCACTGCC
>CAVJEZ010000030.1:8832-11326 GCA_963648625.1 Odoribacter splanchnicus | reverse complement strand
GACATATATGCCGTTGACGATGAGACACTGCTTATCGTGACAACGGACCGCATGAGCGCCTATGACTTCATGATGTCCAGGCCTATTCCGTACAAAGGCGTTGTCCTGAACCAGATCACGCTCTTCTGGATGGATATGTTCAAGGATATCATTCCCAACCATATCATTGAGAGCGATACCGCTAAGTTCCCGGCCGCTCTGGCGCCCTACAAGGACGAGCTGGAAGGAAGGGCCGTCCTGGTCCGCAAGGCCAAGCCCCTGCCCATTGAATGCATCGTGCGCGGCTACCTTTCCGGATCCGGCTGGAAGTCCTACCAGAAAAACGGCACTGTCTGCGGCCACGTCCTGCCTGCCGGCCTGAAGGAATCGGACAAGCTTGAAAAAGCCATTTTCACCCCGTCCACCAAGGCAGAATTCGGCCAGCATGACGAAAACATCTCCATTGCCCAGGCAGGCCAGCTGATGGGCAAGGAGCTGACTGACAAAGTTGAAAAGATGTCCCTGGCCATTTATGAAAAGGGACGTGCCTTTGCCGCTTCCAGGGGCATTCTGGTTGCCGACACAAAATTTGAATTCGGACTCATCGGAGACACTCTCTACCTGATTGATGAAGTCCTTACCCCCGACTCATCGCGCTTCTGGCCTGCCAGCTCCTACGAGCCTGGCCACAGCCAGCCCAGCTTCGACAAACAGTTCCTGCGCGACTGGCTTACGTCAACGACATGGGACATGAAGTCGGAGCCGCCCGCCCTGACTGATGAGGTAGTCGAAACAACGGCTGCCAGATATCAGGAAGCCTACCGCATCCTTACAGGCTGCGATCTAGGCCTGAAATAAGAATGCAGCAAGAAACGGCGAGAAGGAGAATTATATGCTGTTAGAAGGAAAGAAAGCTCTTATCTTCGGCGTCGCCAATAATAAGAGTATCGCCTGGGGCATAGCCCAGGCCTTCAAGCAGGCCGGTGCAAGCCTGGCCTTCAACTACCTTGGAGATGCCATCAAAAAACGTGTTGAGCCCCTGGCCGAAGAGATCGGAGCTGACTTCACCTTCCAATGCGATGTGAGCTCCGATGAGCAGATTGCAAATTCAGCCCAGCTGGTCAAGGAAAAATGGGGCAACGTGGACATCCTGGTGCACTCCGTGGCCTTTGCCAACCGCGAGGATCTGCAGGGCGACTTTGTGTCCACTTCCCGTGCAGGCTTCCATCTTGCCCTGGATATCTCGGCCTACTCCCTGGTAGCCCTGTGCCGCGAATTCTCGCCCATGATGAGCGAGGGTTCCTCAGTCATGGCAATGACCTACTACGCTTCCAACAAAATCATGCCCTTCTACAACGTCATGGCTGTAGCCAAGGCTGCCCTGGAATGCGAAGTGCGCTATCTTGCCAATGACCTTGGCCCCAAGGGCATCCGCGTCAACGCCATCAGCGCCGGTCCCGTAAAAACGCTTGCAGCCTCTGCTGTGCACAGCCTGAAGGGCGCCCTTGGCAAAATCGAGGCCAATGCCCCCCTGCGCCGCAACATCACTCCTCTTGATGTGGGCGGAACAGCTACCTATCTTGCCTCTCCGCTGTCCAGCGCCGTTACAGGCCAGGTTATCTTCGTAGACAGCGGCATCAGCCTGATTATGTGCTAACAGATCTCTGAGGCTGTTATGGATCTGGCTGCACTCAATGATGCCGGCATCACCCTTTGTGGTCTCCTTGGCGTAGCTCTTTTCTACTTCATCGGCAAAAGAGAAGTCGATGACAAGACAAAAGAGGATGCCAAAAAGGAAAACACAGAGGGAAAGTAACTTTTTGAAGGTTTCTTCAATTTCCCTCTTGCCAGACGGAAAGGAAATCTATATAAAGACTTTGTTCTTGGAGAGATGTCCGAGTTGGTCGAAGGAGCACGATTGGAAATCGTGTAACGGCTTATCCCCGTTCTAGAGTTCGAATCTCTATCTCTCCGCCACTATTGAAAATCGTCGGGACTTTGTTTGACCGTAAAAGGCAACAAAGTCCCTTTTTTTGTCGTATTTTCAATAATTTAGATTCCGTATGCGTTCGTAGTTGTTCACCGTCGTTCAGCAGCAGTTATGCGATTTGTGAAGTTTTTGTATAGTTTTTCGTTACCAGCCATCGGCATTCTCCTTTATTAAACTGCCAGAGCAAGTTGCAACCTGGTCAGTCACGGCGATCTGCACACCTACAGCGGGTCATTTATACTGTAGCTACACATTGGGTCAGTTTATACAGTATCTGCCTTTCCTTTTCATCCAAGGCTGTTTCTGACTGTTTAAGGGTGTTTATGCCTTAAGCCAGTCTGCATTTACAAGGCTGCGGGGCTCTCCTTCCAGCCAGGACGCGATATTCCGAGCCAGTATCGTTATAATATTCTGCCTGGCTTTCAGGCTTGCCCAGGCAATATGCGGAGTGATGACTGTATTGGGCGTTGTCAGAAGGATATTGTCAGGCCTGGCAGGCTCTTCTGAAAGGACATCCACGCCAAG
>CAVJEZ010000030.1:1541-8708 GCA_963648625.1 Odoribacter splanchnicus | reverse complement strand
TGGCGTGTCTTTTCCGTAAGAGGGCAATGCAGGGAAACAACATCCGATGAGGCCAGAAGCTCATCCAGATCCGCATAGTGCACGGGGTACCCTGGATCAGGAGCCTGCTGAGCCTTTCTGCACGCTTCCTCACCAGTCATTCTGGCAGAGGCTGCCAGTACATTCATGCCAAAAGCATGAGCCAGGGCGCCTGTCCTGCGCCCTATAGCTCCAAAGCCGATAATGCCAAAGGTCAGGCCGGACAATTCCGTCTGCGGCGTCAGCCAGTAGCAGAATTCAGGGCAGGAACTCCATTTGCCGGCTCGAATGCTCTCATCATGCAGGGCAGGCCTGCGGCACAGTTCCAGAAGTAGGGCCATGGCGTGCTGTGCCACGGCATCCGTTCCGTACTGCACCACATTCATCACCGGTATGCCTTTTTTGCCGGCATACGCCACGTCCACTACATCATACCCTGTGGCCAGGATGCCTATGCAGCGCAGCCTGGGCAGTTTGTCCAGTATCCGGGCTGTCAGGGGCGTCTTGTTGGTAATCACGACATCGGCATCTGCGGCACGTGCCAGAATATCATCGTCACAGGTGCGGTCATATACTGTCAGATCGCCCAGTGAGGCAATGGCATCCCATGACGTGTCACCAGGATTGACCGTATGACCGTCCAGAACAACAATACGTACTTTCCCCTGCATGGCATCTACCCCCTTTTGCACCGCAACTGTTCCACTGAACCAAGGCTCCGGGCCCAGGCGCCTTCCTCGCAATGTTCCACATTTCAGGCAAAAAAGACAAGCACATCTTTGCAATACAGGCGCTCTGGCAAAATCCCGGGCTGGTCCTGAAACAAAAAAAGGCCCTGTCCCCGGCAGGCCGGGCGGCAGAGCCTTGCATGTCATAAAAAGGCTGCAAAAATCAGGCAAGAGATTGCTGCATATGCGAATACGCCCTGGGAGTAGCCACCCTGCCGCGGGACGTCCTCTTAAGAAAGCCCTGCTGTATCAGATAGGGCTCATAGACGTCTTCCAGGGCCCTTGCGTCTTCAGAGCAGGCCACGGCCAGTGTGCGTATGCCCACAGGGCCGCCGTCATAATGATTGATGATGACAGACAATATGCGCCTGTCTATCTGGTCCAGACCTTCCCTGTCCACATTCATGCAGGTCAGGGCCCTGTCTGCCACATCCCTGGTTATGCAGGCAGCCTTCTCTTCCAGGGCATAGTCGCGCACCCTGCGCAGATGGCGGTTGGCAATGCGCGGCGTGCCCCTGGACCTTCTGCCTATTTCAAGGGCACCTTCCTCGTCGATGCTTATGCCCAGGATGCCGGCACTGCGGCGGACAATGGTTGCCAGGTCCTCAGGGCTGTAAAAATCGACATGAAGCACGATGCCAAAGCGGCTGCGCAGGGGAGCTGACACAAGCCCCATGCGCGTGGTGGCGCCCACAAGGGTAAACCTGTCCAGCGGCATCTTCACAGTGCTTGCTGCCGGTCCCTGGCCTACCACGATGTCCAGCTTGAAATCCTCCATGGCAGGATAGAGCACTTCCTCCACGGCAATGGGCATGCGGTGGATCTCGTCCACAAAAAGTATGTCATTGGGAGAAAGATTGGTGAGGATGGCGGCAAGATCCCCGGGCCTTTCCAGCATGGGGCCGGTGATGGTGACGATGTTGACGCCAAGCTCTGCGGCCATAATCTGGGCCAGCGTCGTCTTGCCAAGGCCGGGATTGCCGTAGAAGATGGTATGGTCAAGCCCCTTGCCAAGCTGCCTGGCTGCGCCAAGAAATACCTTGAGCTGGGCCCGCACATCATTCTGGCCGATAAATTCATCCAGCGATCTCGGGCGCACGTTGTCGTCAAGATGACGCTGTTCCCCTGTCTGTTGTTCCTGTGCCATAAGCTGTCCCGGCTATAATGCCCTGCGTCCAATTGCCTGCAGCGCCATGCGCAAGGCTGTCGCCACATCAATGTCCGGCTGCCTGCGCACCAGTTCCTGCACTGTGGGAGCGCATTCATTTTCGGCATAGCCCAGGCCCTTCAGCCCGTCCAGGACCTGGCTTGTGACCGAAGCCTGTGCTGCGCCTGTCCCGTCAGCGGCAGGAGCCTGGACTTCCACTTTCAGCTTGTAGGCAAGCTCGCGCACCAGCACCTCGGCCAGGCGCTTGCCCACGCCGCTGACAACAGTAAAGCCGGTCTGGTCGCCATTGGTGACAAGCTCCCGTATCTGTGCCGGCCTGTACACGGAAAGAATGCCCAGCGCAAGCTTGGGGCCTACCTTGGGCAGGGCTGTGAGGATGTCAAAGGTCTCACGCTCCTCAAAGGTCTCAAAACCGCACAGGCGCAGCATGTCTTCCCGCACCAGCAGGGATGTGTACAGGCGGACCCTGCCACCGCGCTCGGGCAGGTTCTGCCGCAGGCGCGATGTCACTTCCACTTCATAGCCTGTGCCGCCGTCGGTAACTACGATAATGGCGGCCTCTGACACATGTTCCAGTCTTCCCTCAAGGTACGCTATCACAGCTCACGCTCCCGTCCTGCATCTGCCCATTGCTCCTTCCATTGCTCCTTGCCGATGCACCTGCCGATACATCTTGCGCTGCATCCCTGCACTGCCTAGCGCTTTTCATATCCCGGCAAAAGGACGCTGGATCCGGCTTCGCCATTGCCCTTGGGGCACTGCGGCTGCAAATGGCAGATCTCGCAGCCGCCGCGGAACGGATAGAAGGTGACTACGGCAAAGCGCCTGTTTAAGACATCCATCTCCTCATGATACCCGAGGTCAAAATCCCTGAGCACATTCTTCAAGGACTCCGTAGGACGCGGCGCAGGGGCGCAGCCGACAGTCTCCACCTGGGGAATAAGGTCGTTTACAACCTGCATGCACAGGTACTGGGCCAGCATATTGGCAAAATAGCCTTCGGACGGTGTCTTTTTCCAGATCTCGTCCACCGTGGTCTCCACCTCTTCCGGCAGCCACACCAGAAGATAGGATATTTTCCCGCAGACAACCTTGTAGCAGGACAGTTTGGCAAACCACTGGTCCCAGAGCTCGCCCAGACGTCCCATTACGTCTCCTTCCAGGCGGGTCTCCTGGCACAGTTCCAGAAAGCTGAACAGGTCAAAGGCCGGCTGCGGCTCCAATTTTTCAATAGTGCACTGGCTCACGGTATACCTCCGGGACTGCCGGCAGGGGATGCCCAGTCCTTTGCGTGTGTCGTTATGATGATCCGCAGTATTGTACCTGTCAGACCTTTTGCGTCAAGAGACGAAAAAAGTGTCCCCAAAGTCCCCCAAAATTCCAGGGAACCTCTCGCTTGCCGGGACAGCATGCTCCGGGCACGCCCTTTTTCCCTTCCTTTTCAGTTTTCAGTCCCAGTCTTGACAAAAATCCCGTACAACGGCGAAAATCACCTGTTTTCAGGCTGTATTTTCCAATATAATTCCTGATTTCAGGAGCACGATATCTGTTCAGAACAAATTCATTGCCTTTCATGGCCGGAAAGAGAGCATACTTGCGATGGGAAATAATTTCACACAGCACTACCTGCTGGAACTTGATGAAGATCTTCCCCTGTCCTATGTGCACGGCGCCTATGGCGGAGTCAATAACGCAGGGGAACTGGAGGTAAACTTCTTTACCGACAGCGAGGCACTTCCGCCTCCGACAACATTGTCTGTAAACCAGGATGGAGAAACAGTCGCTGCCGAGTCTCCCTACGAAAAAAAGGACACGACCAACATAGTCAGGACTGTCCACAGCAGGATCCTTCTGGATGCAGAAAACGCCTCCAACCTTGTCCGCTGGCTCCTGGAACACCTAGACATAGCGGATGACGGCTCTGCCTCGCTGAAAAATCCGTAAAGAATAGGTGCCCGCCCAGGATGGCTCCTTCAGAGGCCTTCTTCACAGGCCTCCTTTACCAGACAACAGGGACAATCATGACCTTTCATATAATTACTTTTGGCTGCCAGATGAATGTTGCAGACTCGGAGTGGCTGGCAAACATCCTGAAAAACCGCGGCCTTAAACAGGTTGCAACAGCCGGAGAAGCGGACATCATCCTGCTCAACACATGCTCTGTCAGGGAAAAGCCCGAACTCAAGGTGCGCAGTGCCTTAGGACGCATACAGCAGGAAACAGGCGGAAGGCTGAATGTCCTGGTGGGAGTGGCAGGCTGTGTTGCCCAGCAGCTCGGAACAACGCTCTTTTCCTATTCGCCGCAGGTACGCCTGGTTGCCGGGACAGACCAGATTGCAGCCATCCCTGACGCCCTGAAGCTGCTGGCAAAAGAACCGGCCAGGACGCTGTGCCTCACAGGCTTTACCGAAGGCTATCATGAACGCCCCCAGGCACAGGGAGAATCTGCCCCCGGTGCCTTTGTCAATATCATGCAGGGCTGCGACAACTTCTGCACTTACTGCATTGTCCCCTTTACAAGGGGAAGGCAGAAATCCCGCTCTGCCGGGGCCGTCCTGGCTGAATGCGAGGCAGCGCTCAAAAACGGAGCCCGCGAAATCACGCTGCTCGGGCAGAATGTCAATGCCTACGGCAAGGACAAAAGCGGAGACGGGACAAGCTTTTTCTCCCTCTTAAAGCAGGTGTCGGCGCTGGATCCCACCATGCGCCTCCGCTATGTGACGCCGCATCCCAAGGACATGACTGAAGAGGACATAGAGGCCTTTGCCACCCTTCCCAACCTCTGCCCCCGCCTGCACCTGCCCATGCAGGCAGGCAGCGACAGGGTGCTCAAGCGCATGAACAGGCATTACGACAGCGCAGCCTTCCTGCGCCTTGTAGCCGGGCTGCGCCAGGCACGCCCGGATCTTGCCCTTTCAACAGACCTTATTGTCGGCTTTCCGGGCGAGACAGAGGACGACTTTTTGCAGACGCTCTCCATGGCCGAACAGTGCGGCTTCATGAGCAGCTATTCCTTCTGCTACTCGGACAGGCCCGGAACCAGGGCCTCCACCTATCTCGACAAGATAGCACCTGACATACAGCTTGACAGGCTGCAAAGGCTGCAGGCCCTGCAGGACAGGCTGACAGCCTCATGGCTGAACGCCCGTACAGGCCAGACGACAGAGGTGCTCATAGAGCAGCAGAGCCCGAGGCAGAATGAAGAAGGCTATGTGAGCTGGCAGGGACGCGATCCGTATGGCGCCCTTATACACCTCGCGCTCCCGCAAGAGGCAGGAAATGCCACAGGCAGGGAAATGCCTGTAAAGATTACCTCGGCCTTCAAGCACAGCCTGCATGCCGAGCTGCTGTAGGCCTCTGCACCTTCTTTGCAAAGGAAAAGCCCCTCCCTCCTGCATGCCAGGAAGGAAGGGGCTTTTTTGATATGTCCTGCAAAAGGCTGGTTACTTGAGCAGTGAGGCAAGCTTGTCAGCCGTCATTTCGTAATAGACCTTGCCGTCCACAACAAGGGCCGGCATTTTTGAGACTTCGTAGTACTTGATGACTTCGGTTGCCTGGAAGAGATTAACATTGCCGGCCTCATAGGCATACTTGGCAAGGCTGCTCTGATCCTTTTCGCTCACGGCGGGCTTGAAGCACTTTGTCATGGCCGTAAACACCATGGGATAGTCCTTCTTGTTGAGCACGGCATCGTATTCGCTGCGGAATATGCGCTGCTCGCCCTTCTGCTTTAAGCCGTCCTTGATTTCATGCCAGCGGTTCAGGGCCCAGGTAAGGTAGGCCATGCTCTGGCCGGAACGCTCCCTGGCTGCCCAGATGGCAAGGCCGGTCAGGTCTATGGCATAGGCTTCGTCGCTCTTGCCAAACAGCACCACCCTGGCCTGGGAAGGAGAAACTTTTTTGACGGCACCGCAGACGGCAGCCCAGAGGCTCTTGCTGGCAGGCTGTGCAAAATCAATGAGGACAAGCACTTCGTGCGCGGACTGCGGCGTCCCGTACAGGCAGGGATAGAGCTCCTGCTTTGAATGGGTCCTGTATGCCGTATCCGCAGCAATGCTGCGCGGCTTGCCGCCAAGCTCGGACAAAATGCGTGCCTCGTCCCCCTTGGGCACCCGTGATACGGGCATAGGCTTGCCTGTATAGCTGTTGAAGGCATTGGGGGCATTGTCGGCAAAAGCCGGGGAAGGCTGGAAGAAGAGCGACATCCCGAGAAGGACGCCGCTGGCCATCCAGGCAGCCCCGGCAGCGCAGAATGCTGTCAGTTTCATAGAATCTCCCTTATTACGCTGCATAATTTTTCAGACAGCACAGCCTGTCTGCTTCTCTGTGGAAGGTACAAGATTGAACCTGGCTGCGGCCTCGTCCAGGTGGCTCAGCCAGATATCTGCAAAGGCGGCGTTCTCAAGGACGCCGGATTTGACAACGGTACAGCAGTGCCCGGCCTGCTCCAGCAGGGAACGGACGGACGTCTCCCCTGTTCCGGCAATATCGGAGACGGTGTGCTTGCCTATGCTTGCCAGCAGGGGCATAAGCCAGACCTTTTCCGACTTAAGCACGGGCAGAAGCTTTTCTGCCCGCATGTCCCCTGAAAGGGTGGCAATATGCACGCCGGCATCCAGTTCATGCACTGCCTGGGCCAGCTGGGCATACCGTTTCTGGGACGCATGGGCCCTGGCTCCGTGCCCCACCAGGATGACGTCCTCTGTGGCAAGGCGGGACGCAGGCAGATGCGTCATGACTGCCCTGGCCGTCCTGCATACGTCTTCGTCGCTGGACAGGAGCGGCTGTCCCATGCTGAGAGGAATGCCAAGCTTGTCGGAGACTGTCCTTGTGACAGCCTCCACGCTCTCGTTCTCCGTAGCCGTAATAATCTGCAAAGGCTGGGCAATAATGGGCGAGAACCGTTCCAGGGCCAGGCGCTGTATGGCCTTTACAACGGAATCGGACTTGCGCCGCACATGGGTGGCAAGCCTGGCCCGGATGGGACCAGAGGTATAGGCCCAGCGGACAGGTATGCCGGGATAGCGCTGCCTGACCCTGTTCTCAAAGGTTCGCAGGGCTGCCAGGCCGCTGGCCAGGCAGGAACCGTAGGCTATAAGAACTATGGCAGTGTTATCCTTGGGCATGCACCCTCCTCCCTCATCCGCACAATCCGGCAAAGGGCCGGCAAAGGGCCGGCATGCCTGCCCTGAAGACTTGCGGTTGCCCGTACAAATACGGCAGGGAACAAAAACAGGCAAGAGCCGCAATGCA
>CAVJEZ010000030.1:0-1509 GCA_963648625.1 Odoribacter splanchnicus | reverse complement strand
CTATATCCGCTTTTGCCTCCTTTGTTTACCCTTTCCAGAGCGCCTGAAACAATCATTTTTGCCATCCGCAAGCCAGGCCCGGGGGGAATTCCCGGCCGGTTTCCGGCTGGAAATCCCAGGCAGTACAATGTATACGGATAAAAAACTTCAGGACAGGGGAGGCCTTCTGCCATCCCTGCCAGCCCTGCCATCCGCAGGCGTGCAAAAAAAATATTCCTGCACCGCCGCACTGCCCCCTTCTCTTTTGTGCGAGCCCGCCATGAAAAAACTCATTTTCCTTGTCACGACGATTTTTTGCCTGCTCACACTCTGCCTCCCGGCCAGGGATGCCTTTTGCCTGGAAGAGGCAAATAAAGACACGCCACAGCCAGAGCTTGTCCTTGAGCACATCCGCACGCTGCGCGGCCCCCATATCAACTCGCCCAAATCCGTCATCTTTTCCCCTGACGGAAGCCGCTTTTACATCAACAGCCTGGAAGGCCTGGAAACAGTGGCCTATAATGCCGAAACGCTGGAAGAAATCTGCGTCATACGCCATGAGTTTGGAAAAAATGATGCCGGCCTCTTCCTCAATGGGGAAAACAGCGCCTTTGACTATGAGTACTACACATCTGTGGCCGAAGAGGACCGCAACTGCTTCGGAGGCAAGCCTGTAGAAGCGGCCTTCAGCCATAACGGACGCTATCTCTGGGTTACCTACTACCGCCGCACCTGGGACAGGCATGCCAGTTCCCCGTCTGCCGTGGCAGTCATCGACACAGAATGCAGCCGCATAGTGCGCGTCATGCCGACAGGCCCTTTGCCCAAAATGATTGTTCCCTCTCCTGACGGAAAAACCATGGCAGTCATCCACTGGGGCGACAACACCATAGGGCTTATCGACATCAGCGCCAGCGAGCCGGACAAGTTCGCCTACAAAAAGCTGCTTACAGACGGCAGGCGCCTCAATGTCAGCAATATCAGGGGAGACAGGGATGCAGTCTGCGGGCACTGCCTGCGCGGGGCGGCCTTCAGCGCCGACAGCCACTATCTCTTTGTGGGACGCATGCATAACGGCGGCATCACTGTCTTTGACCTTGAGACAATGGAAAGAATCGGCACCTACATGGATGTTGCGCCCACGCCGCGCCATATTGTCCTGAGCAGGGACGGCACCAAGCTCTATCTGACCTCCAACAGTGCAGGCGTTGTCACGGAACTTCCTGTGGATGAACTGCTTTATGCCGTAAAAAACGGCGGCAGGGTACAGCACGCAAGGGCCCTCTCCGTCGGCAGGAAGGCCAGGACGCTGACCCAGTCTCCTGACGGCAAAAAGCTCTTTGTAGCCTGCAATGTCAGCACCGAGGTAGCTGTTGTGGACATCGCGGCATGGAAAAAAATCGCTTCTGCCCAAACAACGCCATATACGGTAGGACTGGCAGTCAGCCCCAGGGGAGATCTTGTCATTACGACTTCGCAGGGACGCAGAGGCAGGGGAGGACATGCTGTGGACGCATACAGAATATCCCC
>CAVJEZ010000029.1:0-14354 GCA_963648625.1 Odoribacter splanchnicus | reverse complement strand
GCATGATATTGACGCCGGCCACATTGAGCTCGTGCCTTGTGGGCGTAAAGGTGGAAGAGGGCGTCTCAAAAAGATCGTCTTTTTCAGGGAAGAATGTCTCAAGCTTCTTTAAGGCCAGAATGGCAGCCGAGGCAGCCACAAGCGCATTGCTGCCCTTGTCCGGCGTTGAGGCGTGGCACTGGATGCCGCTGACTGTGACTTTCAGCTGGTAGATGCTTTTTTCGGCTATAAGTATGGTTGTGCCCGTGGGCGATCCGCCGTCGGGCACGATATAGAGATCATCATCGGGGAACAGATCGCGGCGGTTTTGCAGGACGTAGTCCAGCCCCTTCATGTTGCCGCATTCCTCGTCGCTCATGAAGACCAGCTTTATTGTAAGCTCCGGCCGGACCTGGCAGTATGAGAGGCCCTCTGCCAGAAGAAGCATGGAAACAAGCGCCTGCTGGTTGTCCTCTACCCCGCGGCCAAGAAGCGTGTCGCCTGAGCGCTCCACTTTCCAGGGATCCGTATGCCAGAGGGACAGGTCCCCTTCAGGAACCACGTCCATGTGGGCAAAGAGCCAGAGAGCCTTCTGGCTTCTGCCCGGGATGGTGGCAATGATATTTGGCCTGCAGCCTGCGGGCACGCGGCTGTCCTCTGCATCAACATGAATGATGTCGCTTATGCCGGCTTTTTTGAGCACGCCCTCAATGAAGGCAGCCTTGTCAGCCTCGCCAATGCCGCCGTTTTCAGGGCCTACGGCTTTTGCTGCCGTGAGTGCTGTCTGCAGTTCCTGCACCCTGGCGTCCTGGCGGTCAAGATAGAGAAGCAGGCCTTCCAGCTGTGCCTGTTCTGTTTGTGAAGAAGCCATATAATGCCTTCCTTATATTAAGGATAAAACTTTTGTCCTGCCTTTGCGGCAGCCATAAGGAAATTCTGACAGAAATCTGATGTCTGCACCGCAAGATAGCAAGCGGCCATATTTTTTTCCATAAAATAATATTGGTCAATGTAACATATTGATTTTGTGTATATTTTGTGCCGGAAGCATGATGACAGCCCGAACCCTCGGGCATTGTCAGGCAGTATTTTGGTGCTATGAGCCGGCCATGCCCGCAACGCCCCCGTTTGCAGGGCAGCCGGTCCGCAGGCATCAGTTTTTTCAGTACTTGCAAGAATGGCATGGAGTGCTTATCATAACAAGTTACGTATAATTGATATATCCCGTGTTTCTTCTGAAGCATGGTTTTTATTCACTCTTTTGGAGGTGTCCCTTGTCCTTTATTACTGAAGCTTTTGCTATGGCCGGTCCCCAGGGAGCCGCAGGTGCTCCTGCCCCGAGCGGTACGGAAATGCTGATGCAGTTCCTGCCCCTCATCCTGATGTTCATTATTTTCTACTTCCTGCTCATCCGTCCCCAGCAGAAGAGGGCCAAGGCTCACAAGGCCATGCTGGGCGCCCTGAAGAAGGGTGATTATGTCATGACATCCGCCGGCCTTCTGGGCCGTATCCTGGAACTGGATGACGAGACTGTTTCCCTGGAATGCGGCGATGCCAAGCTTCGTATGAGCCGTGCTGCCATCGGCGGCGTGGTGGACAAGGACGGCAAGGCTGTCGAGCCCGAAAAGAAGTAGCTTTCGTTCTTTAGCTGTACTGCGCTTTCTGTTTTTTTTGCAAAGGACAGAAAGCGCTTTTTTGAATGTGGTCACGGGACTGATGAGGTGCCGGCGGCCTCTGTTGTATTATTTGGAGTGAACATGTTTCAAAAGTGGCGTGTCCTCGTCATCCTGCTGGTCCTCCTGCTGGCGCTTGCCTATGCGCTTCCCAATGTTCCCGTGGTCGGTCCTGCCCTGTCTTCTGTCCTTCCTGACAGCAAGGTAAGCCTTGGCCTGGACTTAAAGGGCGGCATACACCTTACCCTGGGCGTGGAAGTTGACAAGGCTGTGAGCAACTCCCTGGCCATTACCGGCCAGGACCTGCGGCGCGAGGCCAAGGACAAAAAGATTACCGTACTTCGTCCGCGCGTCGTCGGCGGAACGGCCCTGGAATTCCTCGTGCCCCGCGCTTCTGACGAGGCTGCCTTGAAGGAACTGGTGTCCAAGCGCTTCCCGCAGCTGGTGCTGGACGAGCCCCAGCGCGGCGAAGCCGGCCAGCTGCGCTATGTCGGGCATTTTTCGGATCAGGAGATCAAGCGCATCGAGGACATGGCCATGGATCAGGCCCTGCGCACCATCCGCAACCGTATTGACCAGTTTGGCGTAGCAGAGCCCGATATCCGCAAGCAGGCAGGCAACCGCATTCAGGTGCAGCTGCCAGGCCTGTCCGATCCCCGCCGTGCCGTGCAGCTTCTGGGACAGACCGCCCACCTGGAATTCCATCTGGTGCGTGAGGACGTCGATCCCACCAAGCCCGTGCTGCCTGCCGGCGTCATTGCCCTGCCCATGCTTGAAAAGGGCAGTGCCGATGAAAAGGCCACCCGCCTCATCGCTGTCGAGCGCGATGCCATGCTGACAGGCGAGGACGTGGCCGATGCCAGGCCTACCTTTGACCAGTTCAACCAGTCCACGGTTTCCCTGACTTTCAACAGCCGTGGTGCAGAAATCTTTGAGCGCGTCACTTCCGAAAACGTCGGGCGCGCCATGGCCATTGTCCTGGACGGCAAGGTCTATTCCGCTCCCAATATCCGCGAGCGCATAGGCGGCGGCAGGGCTTCCATCTCGGGAAGCTTCACCACCGCCGAGGCGCAGGATCTGGCCATCGTGCTGCGTGCAGGCTCGCTGCCTGCCCCTGTGACGGTCCTTGAAGAGCGCACTGTCGGCCCCTCCTTAGGCCAGGAGTCCATTAACAGCGGCCTGACGGCAGGCCTGCTTGGCGCTGCGCTCGTCATGGTCTTCATGACTGTGTACTACGGAAAGAGCGGCTTTATCGCGGACGGCATGCTCTGCTTTACACTGCTCATCCTCATGGCCGGCATGTCTGCCTTCGGGGCTACCCTTACCCTGCCCGGCATAGCCGGCATAGTGCTGACCGTCGGCATGGCCGTGGACGCAAACGTGCTTATCTACGAGCGCATACGCGAGGAAATCCGCATGGGCTTTACGCCGCTGGCGGCAGTCAAAAGCGGCTTTGATGCCGCTTCCGTGGCCATTATCGACTCGAACCTGACGACCATTATCACGGCTGTTATCCTCTATCAGTATGGTACCGGCCCTGTGCGCGGCTTCGCTGTCACCCTGACCCTGGGCATCATAGCCTCCATGTTTACGGCCGTCTTTGTGTCCCGTGTCATTTTTGAGCGCCTGGCCCGCACCTGCGGGCCCAAGGGCCTGAGCATCTAGCGGCGGAGGCACCAATGTCGTTTCATTTTATCAAGCCGGATATCAATCTTAACTTCATCGGCAACCGCAAGATTGGCTATACTGTCTTCGGCCTCCTTATCGTTTTGTCCCTGGTGTCCTGCCTCTTCGGCCACGGGCTGAAGCTGGGCATTGACTTTGCCGGCGGCGTGAATGCCCAGGTCCGCTTTGCACACCATATCGGCGACGAGACGCTGAAGAAGGGGCTGGACGTGCCAGAGCTGCCAGGCCTTTCCGTGCAGCTTTTCGGAGAGGAGGGCAGGGACTACCTGCTGCGCTTCAACTCCGATGATTCTTCCACAACCCTGCGCACCAAAATCGAGCAGGCCCTGGCCAAGGCCTTCCCTGACAACCCTGCCAGCATGGAGCGCCTTGAGGTCGTCGGCCCCAAGGTCGGCAAGGATCTGACGGAAAAGGGCCTGAGCGCCATTTTCTACGCCATCCTGACCATCGCCGTGTACATTTCGGGCCGTTTTGAGCAGCGCTGGATGGCAGCAGCCATCATGGCCGCCTGCCTGTGGGGCGCAACCTACCTTGTGGGCCTGACAGGCGTGTCAACGGGCATGCTTGTCTGCGTGGCCATGGCCATTACCCTGGGCGTGTGCTTCTTCCTGAAGCTGAACTTTGCCCTGGCTGCCGTGGTCAGCCTTATCGTCACGGTCTGGATAGCAATAGGCGTCCTGTCCTTTATGCAGATAGACCTTGACCTGAATGTGCTTGCAGCCGTGCTGACCATTATCGGCTATGCGCTGAACGATACGATCATTACCTTTGACCGTCTGCGCGAGAACCTGCACCTGCACACGGACAAGCCTATCGGCACCCTGATCAACATGAGCATCAACCAGACACTGGCCCGTACCGTGCTTACTTCCGGCACGACCATGATGTCTTCCCTTGCCCTGCTGATCCTTGGCGGCGGCGTTATCTTTTCCTTTGCGCTGACCATGAGCGTCGGCGTGCTTGTAGGCACGTTTGCCACCATGTTCATCTCCTGCCCCCTGCTGCTTGCTCTTGGCGACACTGACTTCTATATCAAGGCCTCCAAGAAGGAAGAATACGAAAAGCCGGGCGAGCACGGCATGGTGTAGGCTGTCATATTCCGAAAAAACAGAATTTCAGGGCGCCTCTGTAAAAAGGGGCGCCTTTTTTTGCGGCTCATGACTGGCCCGTATGCAGGGACCTGTCTGGCCTGGCGGCACAGGTGCCTGAAAGCATTGACTGGAAGAGGTTTGTGCTTATGTATTCTATCTGAGTAAAAGAATTTCCCCAGTACGCCTGCATGAAAGCAGGCAGGGCCAGGACACGCACAAAGCGTGTAATGGAGGAATCATGGCATCCTATCAGGATTATTACAAAGTGCTTGGCGTGGAAAGAACCGCTGACAAGGACACCATAGCCAGGGCCTTTAAGAAACTTGCAAGAAAATACCACCCTGATCTCAATCCGGGTGACAAAAATGCTGAAGAAAAATTCAAGGAAATCAACGAAGCCTACGACGTGCTGAAGGATCCCAAGAAGCGCCAGATGTACGATCAGCTGGGATCGAACTGGAAGCAGGGACAGCAGTTCAGCAACGCTGACTTTAACGATATATTTGGCGGCCGCGGCAATCCCTTTGGCAGCTTTAAGGGCGGCAACGTGCACTTTGACTTCTCCGGAGGCCAGGGCGGCAGCTACTCCGACTTCTTCCAGACGCTGTTTGGCGGCTTTGGCGGAGGCGGAAGCTATGGCGGCGGAGCCAGCTATGGTGGCAGAGGCGGTTTTGACGAGTCCATATTCGGCGGGCAGAGCCGCCGCATGCAGAAGGGCAGGGACCTTGAGACTGAGCTTAGCCTGACACTGGAAGAGGTGCAGACGGGCGGCAGGAGGCCGATACGGATTACAGGGCAGGGCGGTACCAGGACGCTTGAAATAAGCGTGCCCAAAGGCATTAAGGACGGCGCAAAGATGCGCCTGCAGGGCCAGGGAATGCCAGGGCCTGCAGGTCCTGGCGACCTCTATGTCATCGTGCACTATCTGCCCCATCCTGTCTTTACGGTGCAGGACAAAAATCTGTGCTGCGATGTCTTTGTAGCGCCCTGGGAAGCCGTTCTGGGCGGGCATGTCAAGGTGCAGACCCTGGACGGCGAGGTGGAGATTAACCTGCCTGCCGGTTCCAGCTCAGGCAAGAAGTTCCGCCTGCGCGGCAGGGGGCTTGGTCCCGACGGGCAGCGCGGCGACATCCTGGCGCGCGTAGTCGTCAAGGTTCCTGCAAAGAGCACTGAGGAAGAGCTGGCACTGTGGCGCAAGCTGGCCGAGATCAGTTCCTTCAAGGCCAGATAGCAGTTTTTTTACATCCTTTCTTTTATGCGGAAAGCGTCTGATGCAGCGGCATCAGGCGCTTTCCTGCATATGGGCGGCAGAGCCGTGGCATGCCTGTGACGGTTTTGCGACGGTTCCCGGTGCCAGGCTGCAGGGCAGAAAAATATTTTCTTTTGCTGCATTGTACCTCTGGACAAAGCAAATGCCGTGCTTATCTATTGTTCAACGGAAAAGAGAAGGAAAGGAGCGTATAAGATGGCAATATCCATTATATCTCCGCGATATGTACAACGTATCTCTTCCTGCTTGTACAGGCAGAAAACAGAATACGCAGACAAAACAAAAACAGCTTAATGCTGTTTTGCCATATGGCGTATTGCCAGCTGAAGCAAAAATCCAAATCAATCCAAATCAATTCTAACCAATTATAATCATCAGCTACTGACAGCAAATAAATAACGGTTTGCGGCATGGAATGATGCCGCAGGAGCATTGTATGAATATAGAAAAATTCACAGACAAGGCCCGCGAGGCACTGGGCGATGCCCAGAGCCTGGCCAACGGCATGGGGCATCAGGAAACCGACAGCGCCCATCTGGCCCTGTCCCTGGTGCGCCAGGATCACGGCATAGTGCCGGGCATCCTGGAAAAAATGGGTGTGCCCCTCAAGGCCTTTGAGGTGGCCGTGGAAGAGGCAGTGCGCAAGCGTCCGTCCGTTTCCGGGCTTGGCATGCAGCCTGACAAGATCCTGATTTCCCAGGATCTGGCAAGAGCCCTGGCAGCCGCACAGCAGGAAGCAGGGCGCATGCACGACGAGTATGTCAGCGTTGACCACCTCTTCCTGGGCCTTACTGACACGCCGCAGGACAGCCAGCTTGGCAAGGTCTTTTCAGAATACCGCATCAGCCATGCTTCCTTCCAGAAAGCCATGGAAGAGCTGCGCAACGGGCAGAGGATTACCAGCCCGACCCCTGAAGAGACAGTGGAAGCGCTGTCCAAGTACGCACGCGATCTTCTCAAGGACGTGCGCGACGGCAAGCTGGATCCTGTTATCGGCAGGGATGAGGAAATACGCCGTGTCATCCGCATCCTTTCCCGCCGTACCAAGAACAACCCCGTGCTTATAGGCGAGGCAGGCGTTGGCAAGACCGCCATCGTGGAAGGCCTTGCCTTCAGGATAGTCAAGGGAGACGTTCCCGAAAACCTGAAGGGCCACAAGCTCTTTGCCCTGGACATGGGCGCCCTTATCGCCGGCGCCAAGTACCGCGGCGAGTTTGAGGAACGCCTGAAGGCAGTCCTCAAGGAAGTGGAGAAGAGCGAAGGCACCATCATCCTCTTTATCGACGAGCTGCACACCATCGTGGGAGCCGGCAAGACAGACGGTGCCATGGATGCAGGCAACCTGCTCAAGCCCATGCTGGCCAGGGGCGAGCTGCACTGCATAGGTGCTACTACGCTTGACGAATACCGCCGCTATGTGGAGAAGGATCCGGCCCTTGAGCGCCGCTTCCAGCCTGTGCTGGTAGAGGAGCCCTCTGTAGAGGACGCCATATCCATCCTGCGCGGCTTAAAAGAGCGCTTTGAAGTGCATCATGGCGTGCGCATCAGCGACTCTGCCATTGTTGAGGCTGTTACCCTTTCAAACCGCTATATCGCCGACCGCCAGCTGCCCGACAAGGCAATCGACATCATCGACGAAGCCGGTTCCATGATACGCACGGAAATCGACTCCCTGCCCACGGAGCTGGACGAAGTCAACCGCAAGGTCATGCAGCTGGAAATCGAGCGCGAGGCACTGCGCAAGGAAAGCGACGAGGCTTCCCGCGAGCGTCTGGAAAAGCTTGAAAAGGAACTGGCCAACCTCAGGGACGAACAGGGCGCCATGCGCCAGCAGTGGGAACACGAGAAAGGCGAAATCGAGCATGTGCGCAGCCTCAAGGCCGAGATTGAAAAGGTCAACGGCCAGATTGAGGAAGCCAAGCGCAGCGGCGACTACAGCCGGGCTTCCGAGCTCAGCTATGCAAAGCTGCCCCAGCTGAAAAAGGAGCTTGAAGAGTGCTCCAATGCCGGCAAGGACAAGGAAGGGCGCCTCTTGCGCGAGGAAGTCGGGCCCGATGACGTGGCCGAGATTGTCGCCAAGTGGACCGGCATTCCTGTGACAAGGCTTTTGCAGTCCGAACGCGACAAGCTGCTGAAGCTTGGCGACAAACTGCATGAGCGCGTCGTGGGCCAGGACGAGGCTGTCAAGGCCGTGGCCGAAGCCATCCTTCGTGCCAGGGCAGGCCTGGCGGATCCCTCAAGGCCCACAGGATCCTTCCTCTTCTTAGGCCCCACAGGCGTAGGCAAGACCGAACTCTGCAAGACGCTGGCAGAAGCCCTCTTTGACACAGAGGACAACATGGTGCGCCTTGACATGAGCGAGTACATGGAAAAGTTCTCCGTGTCCCGCCTCATCGGTTCGCCTCCAGGATATGTGGGCTTTGAAGAGGGCGGCCAGCTTACCGAGGCAGTCCGCCGCAGGCCGTATTCCGTGGTGCTCTTTGACGAAATCGAAAAGGCGCATCCCGATGTCTTCAACGTGCTTTTGCAGGTGCTTGACGACGGCCGCCTGACAGACAGCCAGGGACACACGGTCGATTTCCGCAACACCATCATCATCATGACGTCCAACATCGGATCGCCGCGCCTTCTGCAGGGCATTGACGACAAGGGCAACCTGGATCCCGGTGCCAGGAAGGATGTCCTTGAAGAGCTCAAGAAGCACTTCAGGCCTGAATTCCTCAACCGTATCGACGAGACCGTCATCTTTACGCCCCTGCGCAGGGACGAGGTCTCCCGCATCGTCGAGCTGCAGCTTAACCTCCTGCGCCGCCGCCTTGCAGACAGGCAGATTACCCTTGTCCTTTCGGAAGCTGCCAGGGAGCATGTGGCTGACGAGGCCTATGATCCCATATACGGTGCACGTCCGCTCAAGCGCTATGTGCAGCATTATATCGAAACGCCTCTGGCAAGGGATATTATTGCCGGCAGGATTCCGGACGGGCGCGAAGTCCGCATAGACGTGAAGGACGGCAGCCTGGTGTTTGACGTGCAGGAAGCCGGCAAGGATCAGAAGGCTGACGAATAAGACAAACGGACAGGATTTCAGAACAGTCCTGTAACCTGATTGCAAAAAATGAAGGGTACTCCGGCCGTAATAAGCCGGGGTACCCTTTCTTTGTTTTCGTAAAAGTGCTGGAAACTGCGGCTGCGGCTTTTTGCCTGCACTGTCCTTGCCAAGTGCCTGCAGGATGGTTATTTTTTTACGGCAACAAATACAATGTTTCAGGCGGCAGCATGCTGCCCGGGACAGCAAATTCACATACAAGGTACAAATACCGGATATAATATGGAGAAAAGGATGAAAACTGCCGCATTGGTGCTGGCTGCCGGAAAAGGAACACGCATGCATTCCGAGAGGCCCAAGGTGCTTCAGACAGTGCTCGGGGAGCCGATGGTTGTGCATGTCCTGAACGCACTGGCCCCTCATTTCGGAGAGAATATCTGGCTTGTTGTCGGACATGGGGCCGACGAGGTGCGCAAGGCTGTTCCCAGTGCCCGCTTTATTATGCAGGACCAACAGCTCGGGACAGGCCATGCGCTGGCCTGCGCCCTGCCTGCCCTGAAGGAAGCCGGCGTTGAGCGCCTTCTGGTCATCAACGGCGATGCACCCCTGGTCACGGCTGAAATTGTCGGCCAGTTCCTCGATCAGGCTGCCCAGGCCGACCTGGCCTTTGCTTCCATATCCCTGGCCAATCCTGCTTCCTATGGCCGCGTAGTGCGCCAGGAAGGCAAGCTTGTCGGTATTATAGAGGCCAAGGACTATGACCTGGCTCAATGGGGCCCCTGCTCCGGCGAAGTCAATGCAGGCGTCTATGTCTTTAACCTGGCACTGGCAGAAGCTCTTCTGCCCCGTGTCTCAAACAGCAACAAAAGCGGCGAGTATTATATAACGGACCTCGTGGGCCTGGCCCTTGAGGACGGTGCCAGTGTGCAGGGCATAGTCTGCGGCAATACGCCGACCCTGCTTGGCGTAAACTCACCCCTTGAGCTGGCTGAGGCAGAAGAGAAGATGCAGGAGCTCGTCAATGCGCACCTGCTGAAGTCTGGCGTTATCCTGCATGCAAGGGAAAGCGTTTATGTGAGCCCCATGGCCGAGATAGAGCCAGGCGCAGAATTGTGCGGTCCCTGCACAGTGACAGGGAAAAGCCATATCTGTGCCGACGCCAGGGTATGTGCAAACTGCGTCATCAAAGACAGCGTGGTGGAATCCGGAGCCGAGATACGCTCCTTCTCCCATCTTGAAGAGGCCGTGGTGCACCAGGGCGCCCTTGTCGGCCCCTATGCAAGGCTGCGTCCCGGAGCGGAGCTTGGCAGAAATGCCCATGTTGGCAACTTTGTGGAACTCAAGAAGACAAAGCTTGGCGAGGGCGCCAAGGCCAACCACCTGAGCTATCTTGGCGACTCTGAAATCGGAGCCAGGACCAATATCGGTGCAGGCACGATTACCTGCAACTATGACGGCAAGAACAAGTTCAGGACTGTTATCGGCGAGGATGCCTTCATAGGCTCCAATACGGCCATAGTTGCGCCGGCAACAATAGGGGCCGGAAGCCTTGTGGGGGCCGGTTCTACAATTACGCAGGATGTGCCTGCAGGAGAGCTTGCCATAGGGCGTGCCCGCCAGAAAAACCTGGGCAGAAGGCGCGACATCAAGGCATAAGCCATGGCCCGGCATGGTGCGGCTTTTCCGAAAGAAGAGCCTTGCATCTGCTGAAATGCACATGTACACAATGGGAGTGTCTGGAGGGAGTGCCTTCGGATGCTCCTTTTTTTTGCGGGCAGGAAGCACACGGAAGTGCGTGCCTGTACCCGAAAGGAAAATAGCGCCGGAAATACAATGGCATACAGGGTGCTGTCCCGGTACTGCCCCTGCAAAAACGGCTGGCCTTTGTTGCAAAGGAGGGCTCCTTGGGATATAAAGAAATTACGGAAACTCTTGCCAGTCTTGAGCTCAGGATACACAATCTTGCAGATTCCAACCGCGAGCTGAGGACGCGTCTTGAAAAAGCCGAAGGCGAGAGTGCCGCGTTATTGGCTGAGAACCAGACAATGCGCCAGGCCCTGGAAGCCGAAAAGACGGCCAGGGAAGAGGCAGTTGCCCGCATAGACGCCCTAATCGGCAAAATCGAGGGACATGCCGGCGTGGAGAAGTTCTCATGAGTTCGGATATTGTTAACCTGACCGTCCTTGGTATCCCCCTTACCCTTAAAGAGGGGGCCAGTGCATGGCGTTTTCGCGAAGCCATACGCATGGTAGAGGACCGGTTTGCTGACCAGGTACACAGGAATAATGGACGGCAGAGTAAGGAATTTATGCTGACATTCATGGCCCTGGGACTGGCAGATGAATTGATTCAGCTCCAAAAACAGCAGGAGGAGACGGGAGAACGCCTCCAAAGGCTGCTGACATATATGGAACAATCGAAAAATATATAGCAGTTCCCCTGGAAAGCAGGTGATTTCTATATCAGTGCTGACCGAACAAGCTTGCAATTAGGGAGCCGGTTGCTATTCCCTTTGTGCATGCCCGACATGGATTGGGAGTCCTGACGGGAATACATCGGAGCCCACCCTGGGTAACCGGGTTCTACATTGAAAGAAACACGGCCTTTTGGGGGAACTTTTTTTCTTTGTTTTGTGGATTTTGACTGCATTTCATCTGTCCTGTCTCATGGGACGGCTGGCAGAATCTCCTTATAACCCGCCATTGCGGGCTTTTTTGTGCTTGAAAGGGCAGGCACACAAGGGTCCTTTTATTCTTTTATCGGGAACGTTCTGTCCCGTTGACATAAAGGAAGCTGACCCATGGAGATGGTCTACTTAGGCTGTGCACTGCTTGCTGGGTGCATAGTTGGATGGATTATAAGCAAATACATAGCGCGCAAGCGGCTTGGCGATGCCGAGACTCTGGCGAGGCGCATTGTGATGGAGGCCCGCAAGGAGGCCCAGGTCCAAAAGAAGGAGCTGATACTTCAGGGACGGGATGACCTGCTTAACCAGAAAAGGGAGCAGGAAAATGAATTCCGTGACCGCGAGCGCGAGATAAAGAACCGCGAGCGCAAGCTTGAGGAGCAGAGCACGCGCCTGGACGAACGGCAGGAAAAGGCCAATGCCAAGGAACAGGACCTGCTGGCCCAGGACAAGGAGCTCACGCGCAGGGAGCGCAAGCTCGAAGAGGACGAGCTCTTTGTACAGACCCGCATAGACGAGCAGGAAGCCAAGCTGATTGAAATAGCCGGGCTGACGCCGGAACAGGCCAAAGCCCGCATAATGCAGGATATACGCCAGAAGAGCCTGCATGAGGCAGCCCGCATGGCGCGCCAGATAGAAAGCGATGCCAAGGAGCAGGCAGACCGCAAGGCAAAGGAAATACTCTGCATGGCCATACAGCGCTATGCAGGCGACTACGTTGGCGAGCAGACCGTGACAACGGTGAGCCTGCCATCGGAAGACATAAAGGGCCGCATCATAGGCCGCGAGGGGCGCAATATCCGTTCCATCGAGGCGGCTACCGGCGTTGACCTTATCATTGACGACACGCCTGAGACGGTTATTTTGTCGGGCTACAGCCCGCTTAGGCGCGAAATAGCCAAGATGGCGCTTGAACGCCTGATCCAGGACGGGCGCATCCATCCGGCGCGCATTGAGGAAATGGTCCAGAAATGCACGCAGGAAATGGATGTGCGCGTGCGCGAGATAGGCGAGCAGGCAACCTTTGATGCAGGGGTCCACGGCATTCATCCGGAACTTGTGCATCTTCTGGGCCAGCTGCGCTACCGCACAAGCTTTACCCAGAATGTCCTGCAGCATTCCCTGGAAGTGTCTGCCTTGTGCGGCCTTATGGCGGCAGAGCTCGGCCTGGATGAAAAGAAGGCCAAGCGTGCCGGCCTTTTGCATGACATAGGCAAGGCGCTTGACCATGAGATAGAAGGGCCCCATGCCCTTATTGGTGCCGATGCCGCCAAGAAGTACAGCGAAAGCAAGGAAATCGTCCATGCCATTGCTGCGCATCATGAGGATATCAGGCCCGCTTCAGCGCTGGCAGTCCTGGTGCAGGCTGCGGACTCTATTTCCGGAGCCAGGCCTGGCGCCCGCAAGGAGCTGCTTGAAAACTATGTGAAGCGCCTGGAAACACTTGAATCCATTGCCACCAGCTTTGAGGGCGTGTCCAAAGCCTATGCCATCCAGGCAGGCAGGGAAGTCCGGGTCATGGTCAATGTGGATACTGTTGACGACGATATGACCTATCTTTTGTGCAAGCAGATATCCGAGAAGATTGAGAAGGAACTGACGTACCCGGGACAAATCAGGGTTACTGTCATCCGTGAACGCAGGGCTGTGGGCTACGCAAAATAGCATCAGCAAAAAAGCGCCAGGGAGCTGGCGCATAAGATAATAAAAAAGAGATGGAGGGCATGAAGCTTTCCATCTCTTTTTTTATGTCCTTTGCCCTTAGAGGGCATCAGGGAACTGCAAGTGCCTAGTCGTGGTGATGATGGCAGCTGCAGGAATGCTCCGGAGAGAATTTAGGCAGCTTGCCGGCAATAAAGGCCTCGACGGCCTGGCCGACAGTCTTGTTAAGGCCGGTTGCGTAGACATCTATGCCGGCAGAGGCAAAGCCCTGCAGGGGACGCATGCCCATGCCGCCGCAAAGCATGGCTTTGACGTTGTTGTCAGCCATAATCTGCACGGGAGCAAGGCATCCGCCATGTTCATGCGGCACAGAGGGAATGGTGTTTACTGACGAAACGGCACCGTCAGTGATGTCGATGACAGTGAAGATGTCGCATTTGCCAAAGTGCATGCCGATGGCGGCATCAAGTCCGCCAGGAAGGCAGGAAGGAACAGCAATACGGGTGTTCATAGGAAACTCCTCTGAAAATCAGATATGAAGAGAGAAAAGAGCGATAGGGGAAATGTGAGCCCTGTTACAGGTCAGCGGGACCTTCCCGGTTTGCCCTGGGGGCATCAGGAAGTGAGCCTGAGCAGAAACGTTTGACGGCATCAAGGACTATGCCTTCGCAATTGAGGCAGATCCGTATGCCTCTGTCACGCAGGGCGGAAAACACTTTCGAGCCCATGACTTTGCCAAGCACGACATTGACACCGGCGTCGCAAAGCAGGCGCACTGTTGCCATGCCTGCTTCCTCCCCGCTGTCCTGCAGCAGGCGACCGGTGTCCAGGTAGCTGAATTCCATGGAAGGCACGTCAACGATGACAAAGCCGCCTGCACGGCCAAAGCGCTCGCTGACAGCGGCATTGCCGGCAGGGCCGGTAGCACACACGGCAATGCGTCCCGTGAAGCCGTCCGGAACAGGAATAAGGTTTGCCAGGCTGTAGTGCCCGCCCTCGATTTTCAGCGCATAACCCGAGCAGAGGGCTGTTGCCACGGTTTTTCGGGCATGAGACAAAATGCGGCCGAATGTGTGCCTTGAAACATTCATATGGCGCGCTGCCTCAATGGCAGTCATTTCTTCCATATCAGCCAGGCGCAGGGCTTCAAGCTCGTCCAAAGCCATGCTGAGCTCGGTTGCGGCATCGTAAGGGATGTCGCAGGGCCTGAAGCTTGTTGCGTTGGGATAAACGGCTATTTTGCGGCACTGGGTAGGGCGGG
>CAVJEZ010000028.1:2518-14388 GCA_963648625.1 Odoribacter splanchnicus | reverse complement strand
GCTCCTTCAGCGTGTCCGGGAAAAAGAAGGCCGGCCGCTAGCCTTCTGCCCCTGCAGGGCCGTGCAAACGGTTTTTCCCTGCATTGCCTTTTCATGGAGAAATGAGTAAAAAGTACTTTTTATGACGTCATTTCCCGTGTCTTAATGCAGTGCTTTCCTTATGCACAAAGGCATGCAACACGGGGGAAATGCTCCGCCCGGCCCTAAAGAAATGCAGCGGGAATGCCCGCCTTCTTCCCTGGCGGAGGATTCCTTTTGTTCCTCGTCCTGACGGGAAGGTAGTACATCGTGAAAAAATATCTCTTATTTGTCTTTCTGTTTGTATTTGCCTGCTGTGCCGGCGCAGAGGCTGCCCAGTACGGAAAGATTGCCGCTGTCGTCAATGGCAAGGCCATAACCATGTATGACCTGCAGAAGGCCGCAGCCGGCGATATTGTCCGTGCCAGGCTGAACCCGGACAGCCCCAAGGACAAGGCGAAGGTCGATGCCATACTGCGCCGCACTCTGGATTCCATGATATCGGATATCCTGCTGCAGCAGGAAGCCAAGCGCCTTGGCGTCAACATTACCGACAAGGATGTGGACCAGGAAATCACGGCCATGTACACGGGCCGCGGCATGACCAAGGAGCAGTTTGAAAAAAGCCTTGCCAAGGAAGGCGTCAAGCTGAGCGATCTCAGGGACAATTACCGCAAGGGCATGATCAGGCAGCGCATCGTTGCCATGGAAGGCGGCCGCCGCGTGGTTATCAAGCCTGAGGAAATCAAGGCCTACTACGAAAAGAACAAGGCCAACATGTACAACAGGGACGGCCTGCACATGGCCCTGATTGTCTATCATCCGCAGGCTCCTGCAGCCACAATTGCCCGCAAGGTCAAAAACGGCGAAATCTCCTGGCTTGAGGCTTCGCAGAAGTATTCGGTCATGCCTGACCGCAACAAGGGCGGTGATACCGGCCCTGTGCGCTGGGACCAGCTCAACCAGGAATGGAGCAAGCGCCTTTCCGGCATGCAGCCCGGCGATGTGACCGATCTTTTTAACTATAACGCCCAGCTGAAGGCACAGGTCCGCTTGTTCCGTCCCAATGGCGACACAACGCCTTTGCGCATCATGACTCTTGAGGAAGCCACTCCCATGATTGATGCCAAGCTGCGCGGCCCCAGGGCTCAGGAACGCATTGAGGAGTATCTTAAGTCTTTGCGCGACAAGGCGCTGATTGACATCCGTATCTAGCCTCTGCAGGCGGCCTGCACAGACTGTATGACTATATAAAGATATACGGATATATTGAAAAGTAACGCAAGGCCTGGCTGGCTTTGCAGGAGTTTGACATGCCCGAGGACAGGCAAGACAAAGTGGAAAGCGTGAGCACGGATGCATCAGGGGCAGGCAATGCCCCATCCCTGTCCGGTGAAGTATCCGGTGAAGGCTCCGGTGCAAAACCTTATGCCACATTGGAAGAGCTCGGGGCTGCCCTTGCAGGGCGCAGGGCGGAACAGGGGCTGAATGTTGCCGATGTTGCCGCCAGGCTCATGCTGGCCGTGCCCGTTGTCGAAGCCATGGAAAACGGGCAGATTGCGCAGAAAAGGCCTGCTGTCTATGCCAGGGGCTTTTTGCGTGCGTATGCGCAGGCTGTGCGCATGCCCAAAGATCTCTACGAGCCCCTGCTTGCCTCTCTTGCCGAAGACCGGACCCTGCTGGAAAAGCCCTATTTTTCTCCCGACAAGACGGCACGCCTGCCGCACTCAAGTCCTGTATGGGGCATCCTGGCTTCCCTGCTGGTGACAGTCTGCGCTGTCTGGCTGCTGTGGCATTTCAATGTCCTTGACCATCTTTTCAAGATGAAGGAAACGGTCACTCCGACAGCAGTTCCCATGCAGAACTATGAAGCTGCGTCTAAGGAGCCTGTGCCGCAGGCTGATGCTGCTAAGGAGGCTGCAAGGGATTCTTCAAAGGATGTTTCCAGTACTGGTGTTTCCGGGGATTCCGTTGTCCAGCCTGTGCAGAAAGATGTGCAGAAGGACGTGCAGAAAGGCCAGCCGGCACCGGCAGGCGAGTTCAATGGCAGCCTTCTTCCCGGCAATATGCAGAAGCCGGTATTGCAGGAGACTGTGCCCGGCGGAAGCGGCAGAACGGCACCGGCCGGCAGTCCCAGCCAGTCCCTTGCTCCTGACAGGCCGGAAACGTCCCAGGAATACCTGCCTGCTGTTGTGCCGCCCAATTCTCCGTGGGCTGCCCTGCAGGGCAATGCCACGCTGGCAGGAGAGGCCGGAATGGCCTCCCAGGCACCTGCCGCAGCCCAGCCTGCCAATCCCAACCTGCCGGATCAGTCCCAGGTCCAGGGTGTGGTGCAGAACGGGAAGCACACTGTGACCATAACGGCCGAGGCCCTGTGCTGGACGCAGGTTACAGCCGATTCCGGCCGTCCTGCCCAGAGGACGCTGCAACCTGGCGAAAGCATGTCCGTGCCCTTTGACACGTCCCTGACCTTAAGGCTTGGCAATGCCGGCGGCGTAAAGGTGTTTTATGACGGCATAGAGCAGACTGACCGCGGCCGTGTCGGGCAGGTGCGCACGCTGAATTTCCCGCCGGCTCCTGTCGAGTAGGCAGCACTTGGAGTGGACTGATACAGGCATTGTCCTGAACCTGGGCACTTTCGGGGAAGCGGACATCTGGCTTAAGATGCTCTTCAAGGAGCATGGCGTCCAGACTGTCTTTGCCTTTGGCGGACAGCACAGCCGCAGGCGCTTTGTCGGCTGCCTCGACAGGGCAAACGAGCTTGAATGCCTGGCCAGGTCAAGCCGCAACGGCCTGTATCTGGAATTATGCGAGACAACGCTCGTCGCAGGCCCCGGGCCTTTGCGCACCATGCGCACAAGCCTCGGCCTGTGCATGAACTGCCTGAGGCTCGTTGAATGCGCTTCTGTTACGCAGGAAAGTTCCAGGGACAGCTTTATGCTGGTCAGGGATCTGATCAGGACACTGGGGCAGCCTCTGCAGAACATCCTTGTGATCGGGCTTTTGTTCCGCCTGCGCTTTGCTGCCCTGCAGGGATACAGCCCCGTTGTGGATGCCTGTGCCGGCTGCGGGGCAGAGCGTCATCATGATGCCTTTTTTTCTGTGGAGGACGGCGGCGTGCTGTGCCCCGCCTGCCTGAAAAAGCGCAGCAGGGTGCAGGGCATGTACCTGAGCGGCCTGGCCCTGGACATGCTGTCAGAAGCATTGCGGACTTTTCCGTCCGCCTGGACGAAGTTTTCCTTTTCTCCCAGGGACCAGCGCGGCCTTGCCTTTTGTGCCGACGGCATGCTGCGCTATCATGTCGGTCTGACCTGGGACAGAGGGCGTTTTTGCCGAATATAATGATGCGGGCCTGTCAGAAGTCCGTACAGCTACTTGAGGATATTATGTACTTTCAAGATGTCATCCTGGCTCTCCAGGGCTACTGGGCCAAGCAGGGCTGCGTTATAGAGCAGCCCCTGGGCGTTGAATGCGGCGCAGGAACCTTCAATCCGCATACCTTCCTGCGCGTTCTTGGTCCCGAGCCGTGGAAGGTGGCCTATGTGGAACCCTGCCGCCGTCCCACCGACGGCCGCTACGGCGAAAATCCCAACCGCCTGCAGCGCTATTTCCAGTTTCAGGTTATCCTGAAGCCCAATCCGTCCAATGCCCAGGACCTCTACCTGGGCAGCCTTGCCGCCCTGGGCCTGGATTCGGCCTCCCATGATTTCCGCTTTGTCGAGGACGACTGGGAATCGCCCACCCTTGGCGCGGCCGGACTTGGCTGGGAAGTGTGGCTCAACGGCATGGAAGTCAGCCAGTTTACCTATTTCCAGCAGGTAGGCGGCCTTGAGTGCAGGCCCGTATGCGTCGAGCTGACCTACGGGCTTGAGCGCCTCACCATGTACCTGCAGGGCGTTGAAAGCGTCTATGACATACGCTGGAACGAGAACGTCACCTACGGCGACATCTACCACCAGAACGAGGTGGAACAGTCCAGCTACAATTTTGACTGCTCCAATGCCTCCATGCTGCTCAGGCATTTTGACGACTACGAACAGGAATGCCGCGATCTTCTGGAAAAGGGCCTGCCCTGGCCTGCCTACGACTACTGCATGAAGTGTTCGCATACCTTCAACCTGCTTGATGCCCGCGGCGCCATATCCATCAGTGAAAGAACGGCCTATATAGGCAGGGTCCGCGCCCTGGCCTCGGCTGTAGCCCGCCTGTACTCTGAGCAGCGCAAAGAGATGGGCTATCCCATGCTCAAAAAGTAAGGAGGGAAGCATGTCAACTTTTGTCCTGGAAATTGGCAGCGAGGAACTGCCCTCCCGTTTTCTGGCAGGCGAAGAGGCCTTCCTGGCCGAGCAGTTTGCCCGCGAGCTGGACGAGCAGTCCCTGGCCCATGGCGCCATACACACCTGTTCCACTCCCCGCAGGGCCATTGTCATCATTGACGACGTGGCAGACGTGCAGGAAGAAAAGGAAGAAGAATTCATGGGGCCTCCTGTGCGTGCAGCCTACAAGGACGGCGCACCCACCAAGGCCCTGGAAGGCTTTGTGCGCGGGCATGGCTTAAAGCCTGAGGATGCCTATACGGTGAGCACCGCAAAGGGCGAGTACATTGCCATAAAGAAGCGTGTAGGCGGCCAGCCTGCCTCTGCCATCCTGGCATCCGCTGCTGCCTCCATTATTCCGCAGATTCCCTTTGCCAAGCGCATGCGCTGGCAGGACCATGATTTTGCCTACAGCCGTCCCCTGCAGTGGATCGTTGCCCTCTTAGGCTCTGAGGTCGTTTCCTTTGAAGTGGGCCCTGTCACAAGCGGCAGGACGACCTATGGTCACAGGGTGCATGGCAAAGGCCCCTTTGAAGTCCCCTCTGCCGAGGATCTTATTCCCATCCTGCGTGAAAAGGGCGGGGTTGAGCCCTTTGGCTCCGTGCGCAGGGAAAAGATCGTTGCGGAAGCCGACAGGGAAGCTGCCGCAATTGGCGGCAGGGTGCTGTGGGACGATGCCCTGATGCAGGAAGTGGTCGGCCTGGTCGAGCATCCGGTGGCCCTTCTTGGCGACTTTGACGAGAAGTTCCTGGAAGTTCCCAGGGAAGTGCTCATTACCAGCATGCAGACGCATCAGAAGAGCTTTGGCGTCGAGGACAAGGACGGCAGGCTTTTGCCGCACTTTGTCACGGTGCTGAACCTGACTCCTCCTTCCGTGCCCCTGGTGAAGCACGGCTGGGAGCGTGTTTTGCGCGCCCGCCTGGAAGATGCCCGCTTCTTCTGGCATGAGGATCTCAAGGCCAGCTTTGACGAATGGCTTGAAAAGCTGAACCATGTCATCTTTATCCGCGGCCTGGGCACCATGGGCGAGCAGAGCCGCCGCCTTGAAACGCTGTGCGGCTGGCTTGCCGCAGCCTGCGCCCCTGAACTGGAAAAGCAGGCCAGGCGTGCCGGACTGCTTGCCAAGGCAGACCTCGTTTCCGGCATGGTCGGCGAGTTTGACACGCTGCAGGGCATTATGGGCGGCATCTACGCAAAGCGCTGGGGAGAGGAGAAGGCCACGGCTGAAGCCATTGCCGAGCAGTACCTGCCCCAGGGTGCCGACAAGATGCCCGAAACCATCACAGGAGCCCTGCTGGCCATCGCCGTCAAGGCCGATACCCTGGCAGGATGCTTCGGGCTCAACCAGGTGCCCACCGGTGCCGCAGATCCGCAGGGACTGCGCCGCTGTGCCATCGGTATTATCCGCATCCTTCTGAAGTTCGGCTTTGAGATTGATCCCCGCGAGCTCTTTGCCCAGGCCCTGAATGGCTATGGCGACAAGGAATGGAAGGTTGCGCCGACCATGTGCCTGGACAATCTCATGCAGTTCTTTACAGGGCGCCTGCGCAACTACTATCAGGGCAACGACGTGGCAACGCCGCTGGTGGATGCTGCCATCGGTGCCGGCTGCAAGAGCGTCAAGGGCGTTGACCTGCGCCTGCGCGCCCTGGTTGATTTCAGTGCCGACCCCGACTATACAGGCAGCGTGCAGACCTTCAAGCGCGTCGCCAATATCGTCGCCAAGCAGATCGCCCAGGGGGCAGAAATTCCTGCTGCCTGGCGCAAGTCCCTGCTGCAGGACGATGCTGAAAAGGCTCTGGACAAGGTCCTTGAAGAAGCTCTGCCTGCCCTGGACATTTTGTGGCAGAAGGGCGACTACAGGGGAATGCTTGCCGGCATAGGCAAGTTGCGTCCTGCTGTGGACAACTTCTTTGAGCATGTCATGGTTGCCTGCGAGGATGCAGAGCTCAAGGGCAACCGCCTGGCCATGCTGCAGGCCATGGTCAGCCGCTTCTCGCTGCTGGCTGATTTTGCGGCCCTGCAGATCTAGCGCTGGCCTGACTCAGGCAGGCTGGATGCCAGGCAGCAAAAGAAAAAGCACTTTTTCTTGACACATTCTGAAAAGATATCTAATATATTCAACTTGCAAGTAAGAACGATGTTTCTTGCACACAATCTGGAGGATTATCGTGGCTAACCATAAGTCCGCTCTTAAGCGTCATCGTCAGAGTCTTGTTCGCGCTGGCAGAAACCGTGCCGCCCGTACCAAAGCCCGTAATGCAGTGAAGGCTGTGCGCGTCGCCATTGCCAATCATGACAAGGCTGCCGCCAGTGAAGCTCTTACCAAGGCCACATCCGTACTGGCCAAGGCTGCCGGAAAGGGTGCCATGCACAAGCGCCAGGCTTCCCGCAAGGTTGCCAGGCTGGCTCATGCCGTTAATGCTCTGAGTGCTGCCGCCGAATAATTTCGGATAAGGCATTGACACTTTCAGCAATCGGGAATATAGCCTAGTGCTGTTAGTGGGCTCGTAGCTCAGTTGGATAGAGCAACAGGCTACGAACCTGTGTGTCGGGAGTTCGAATCTCTCCGGGCCCACCAGCAAACTTTCGCATATTTCCTATATTTTCCCATGAAGTGGGCTCGTAGCTCAGTTGGATAGAGCAACAGGCTACGAACCTGTGTGTCGGGAGTTCGAATCTCTCCGGGCCCACCAGCAAACTTTCGCATATTTCCTATATTTTCCCATGAAGTGGGCTCGTAGCTCAGTTGGATAGAGCAACAGGCTACGAACCTGTGTGTCGGGAGTTCGAATCTCTCCGGGCCCACCACCAGAAGAAAGCACTGTCAGGGTAAAAAGAAAACAACAGGTTGTCCTGCACAAGGGCAACCTTTTTTTATGTCCTTTTTAAGTCTTTTTTGCTGTCCCCTGCCTGTGGCAGAAAAGTGCAAAAACAAGCCCCGATCTTCCGAAGACCGGGGCTTTTGTTTGGCATTGGGAATTACGGCTACTGGAAGAGCTCGGTAGAAAGGTAGCGCTCGCCTGTATCGCAGGCAAAGGTCACAATGGTCTTGCCCCTGTATTCCTCTTTTGCTGCCAGTGCCAGGGCAGCATACACATTGGCGCCGGTGCTGATGCCGCAGCTAACACCTTCTGTCTGCATGAGCTCCCTGGCTGTGGCAATGGCCTTTGCGGTCTCTACCGGCATGATGCTGTCGATATAGCGCCTGTCCACTATTTCAGGCACGAAGTTGGCTCCTATGCCCTGAATGCCGTGCGGGCCTGCCTTGCCTGTGGAGAGCAGGGGGGACTCGGCAGGCTCTACTGCTATAGACTGGCAGCCAGGGATGCGCTCTTTTAAGTAGCGGCCGCAGCCAATGATTGTGGAGCCTGATCCTACGCCTGCTATCACGGCATCCACCCTTCCGTTTGTCTCAGCAAGGATTTCCGGGCCAGTGCTTACATAATGGGCTTCAGGAGCCCTGGGATTGCTGAACTGTCCCACAAGGTAGGCGCCGCGTTCGCGCACGATTTGCTGTGCCATTTCCACAGCGCCTCCCATGCCCTGGGCGGCAGGAGTCAGGACGACCTCGGCCCCGAAGCCTTTCAGGATCTTGCGGCGTTCAAGGCTCATGGAGTCAGGCATGGTCAGAACGGCCTTCAATCCCATGGCTTTGGCGCAAAGGGCAATGCCTATGCCCATATTGCCGCTGGTTCCCTCAACTACCGTTCCTCCGGGCTGTACGCTGCCGTCGCAGAGGGCTGAGCGCAAAAGATGGAAGGCAACGCGGTCCTTGATGGAGCCGCCAGGGTTGCGGTTTTCAAGCTTGAGAAGGATTGTTCCCGGCAGATCGCCTGCAAGCTTGTCCAGGCGCAGCATGGGCGTATTGCCTATGGCTTCAAGAATAGATGGAAGCATGGTTGTACCTCTGTACTATATTATCTCGGATTAGGAATGAACTGGATTGCTTTAGAAGGCCTATATGAGCCTTTAGGGTGCAAAAGGAAAAGCAGCGTCCTTTCAGCAGTTCGTGTTCAGCACAATTTTGGCGGGACCTTTTTTCAGGGTAATCAGGGCAATCTCGGGCGGAACGCCCAGGCGGACTGCAAAGCCTGACCATTGCGAGGTGCCTGCGGAAACATACATGAGCATGTCGTCCACTTTGTACCAGTCGCGTACAAAGCCTTTGTTGGCGCGGGCCACAATGGCGTCAAAGCCATGAATCTGTCCGCCATGGGTATGGCCTGAGAGCTGCAGCTGCGCTCCCTTGCGGGCATTGGAAGCAGCCCTGACCGGGCGGTGATCCATCAGGATCCTGAAGGCAGCGGGATCGTTTTCAGGTGCACTGGCAAAGGGATTGCTTAAAGTGCTGCCAGGGGCCGCCCGCAGATCGTCCAGGCCGGCCAGAAGAATGACTGCCCTGTCCTTTTTTAAGGGGACAGACGTATTGTGCAGGAAGCGTATGCCGCATTCTTTCCAGACGGGCATCCACTCGTCATAGTTGCCGCCTATGTATTCATGGTTGCCTGTGCAGGCATAGGTCCCGAAGCGGCTTTTCATACCGGCAAACTGCCGTGCCACGTACAGCCTGGGCGTGCCGTCAGCCGAGCGCCATTTGGGGGATCCGTCAGCCAGGTCTCCTGTTATGCAGACAAGGTCCGGCTTTATGGCATTTGCCTTCTCAACAATATCGCGGGCCTGTGCCTGGGTCCACAACGGCCCTATATGCAGGTCGGAGAGCTGTACTATGCGCAGATCGTGCAGGCTGCCAGGCAGGTCAGGAATGTACACTTCCCAGGATCTGACTGCCGGGGAAGAGACTGCTTTATGAACGCCAATGCCTGAGGTAACAGCTGCTGCCGGCACAATGAGCCCCATCCCTGAGGCTGCAGTCATGGCAAGAAACCGGCGCCTGGAAGGGGACTCAGGCTGGTCTTTGTCCTGGTCTTTGCGTCTGTCCCTGCATGGTCTTGTGCCTTGCTCCTGTCCGGATACAGCCGCTTTCCTGCCAAACAGGCGGCGGACAGCCTTCACTATGAGCGATGCCAGTTCCCAGGCTGCCACACCGGCAAAGGTCAGCAGCAATGTGGCAAGGCCCCAGTCCAGGATCAGAAGAAGAGGGGAGTCAACATCAGGTCCGGCAAGGGAGCCGAAAAAATGGCTTTGCAAAGCAAAGCTCAGCGAAGCCGCTGTCCAGAAGACGCAGAAGAAGATGCGCAGCGACTGTGGAAATTCCCTGCAGTTCCATGTCTTCCAGGCAATCCAGAGACCGATTACAAGAGGGCCGTATATAAAGAGGGACATATTGTTTGCAGTAAAAGGCTGAGGGAACGAACGCCGGACAAAAGCCAGGCGGAAAGGAAGGCAAAGGCCTGCCTTAAGGCTGGGGGCAGCCCTGTTGCAACAGGCACTGTTTGTACTTTTGGGTATTGAAAAATGAAAGTCAAGCAATGCAGCAGGCAATGCACTGTCCATGGAGAACAAGGCAACAAAAAAGAGCAGGCTCACAAGGAACCTGCTCCTGATTGTCAAAGTAAGGGAAGAAAACTATCCCTGATTGGCCTTCCTCATCTTTTTGAGGAGACGCTTTCTGGCAGCAGCCTTCTTCTTCTTGCGCTGGACACTAGGCTTTTCATAGTGCTCGCGCTTTCTCATTTCAGAGAGAATGCCAGCCTTTTCTACCTGCTTCTTGAAGCGGCGAAGAGCCAGATCAAAGTTGTCGTCATCGAGAAAAACTCCGGGCATGAAAATCACCTCCTTCCGTATAAATTGGGGATACCCCGGACAGCAGCCAGAAGGCTGCGCGGACATACGGTGCCCATAGGAAGACATGCTTCTATAGTGATTTGCTGGCCTTGTCAAGGACAGAATTTTGAAAGATCAGAAAGTCCCAAAAGACAGGAACTGCATGAGGCCTGCATCAGTCCGGCACATGCCTGGCAGGAATGTACGGCTCTTTTGCAGGGAAAGCCTGTGTTGCCTGACGGCAGGGCAAAGACATAAAAAAAGACACCGCAGTGATGCGGTGTCCTGTATTTTCTAGATGGTGTCGAGGGCGGGAATTGAACCCGCACGGCGTAGCCACTGCCACCTCAAGACAGCGTGTCTACCAATTCCACCACCTCGACAACAAAAAGGCTTATATACTCCTGACTGGATGTTGGCAAGAAAAAAATGAAGAAAAGGGCAATTTTTTTTTGATGCGCGCTTTATTGTGCCGTGAAAAGGGCTCTGTATCCGCCTTAATGGCCGATACGGGTGCTGGTACAGTGCTTGTGCCGCATGCTGTCCGGGAGAAGGCAGATGCCCTTTATACGTATTGGATGCCCTGCCGGGTTTTGAGCACAGGCATCAGCCTGGCTTTTGCCAGCAGGATGCAGCCGTGTATCGTCCGCCATTGCCAGCGGGCCTGCCTGCTGTCCGGAACCGGCTATGGAGCCCGTACAAGGCCCTGTATCCCGTGTTTTTTCCGGCTGTATTGTGTCTTGCACTTGCTGCCCTGCAAGGCTAGTATAACAAATTCCTTTTTTGCAGGAGGGGCATGTGGAAAAGCTGTTTCAGCAGTTCCTGTACCAGACAGGTCCGGTGCTTTGTCTTGATATAGGCAGCGGAACCCAGGAAGCCGTTCTGGCCCGGCCCGGATTTGACGTGGAGAACTGGCCCTGCTTTGTTCTGCCAAGTCCGGCCATGAGCATCAGCCAGCGCCTGCGCGAGCTTGCGCTGCTGAAAAAGGACGTCTGGCTTTGCGGACAGGTCATGGGCACGGGCTTTATGCCGGCCGTGACCGGCCTTCTTAATGCAGGCCGCAGGGTGTATGCACAAGGCAGGATCAGGCAGGCCCTGGCATCATCCTCTTCTGCGGCTGAAGCCGGCGGAATCGAGGAGAGCAGCAGCCGTCCTGCCGGTGCTGTTCCCGTGCACCTTGCCGATTATTCCGCCCAGGGATGGGTAACCCTTTTGCGCTGTGCAGGGCTGCCCATGCCGCATCTTGTCCTGGCCTGTGCCAGGGATGACGGGGCAGGACAGGGTGATGACGCTTCCTGCGCCAGAATGGATGCTTTTTCTAAATGGCTGAGCGCCAATGCAGACCCTGTCTCCTGGCTCTCCCCGGATGCCCCGCAGAATATGCCAAGGCTTTGTGCCCTGCAGGAAGCAACAGGCGGTCCTGTGGCAGATTCTGCCATCGCAGCCATTATCGGGGCCATGACGGACAAGAATGTGCGGGCACGCTCCCTCCGCCAGGGCGTTACCTTTGTCAGTGTGGGCAATGAGCACATTGTGGCCGCACTGCTGTACCGCGGCCAGGTGCATGGCATCTATGAGCATCATACTGCCTGCCGCACCCGTGAAGAGCTGCTGGCAGACCTTGCGGAATTCCGCCGCTGCTTCCTGCCTGTGGAAGCAGTGCAGGCATCAGGCGGGCACGGTACGGCCTATGCTCCTCTCTGCGAGGAGGCAGGCGGCTATGAGCCCACCTTTGTCGGTGGATCAAAACGTGTGCTTCTGGCCGGATACGGCCAGGAACTGGCGCCTTTCGGAGCAATGAAACTTGCG
>CAVJEZ010000028.1:0-1747 GCA_963648625.1 Odoribacter splanchnicus | reverse complement strand
GAAGCATACCGCAAGCGCATCGAAAATCTCTTCGACATGAAGGTGTACAATTCCTACGGCATGTCCGAGATGAACGGTCCCAGCGTCGGCTTTGAATGCACCGAGCAGAACGGCATGCACATCTGGGAAGACGCCTACATCGCCGAAATCATCGATCCCGAAACAGGCAAGCACGTCAAGCCTGGCGAGGTGGGCGAGCTGGTCATGACAACGCTTGTGCGCGAGTCCATGCCCATACTGCGCTACCGCTCCCGCGATCTCACCCGCTTTATCCCGGGCCAGTGCGGCTGCGGCCGCCTGCACTGCCGCATAGACCGCATCTTCGGGCGCAGCGACGACATGTTCATCTGCAAGGGCGTCAATATCTATCCGCAGCAGATCGAGACCGTGCTCATGAAGTTCAAGGAAGTGGGCCAGAACTACCTCATCCTTCTGGACAACGACAATATCGGCGAAGTGCTGCGCGTGCAGGTGGAGATCAGGCAGGAACACTTTGTTGAAGACATGCGCGTCCTGCAGGCCCTGCAGAAGAATATTGCCAGGGCTCTCAAGGACGAAATCCTTATTACGCCCAAGGTGGAGCTGGTGCAGAACAACTCCCTGCCCATGACTGACGGCAAGGCTGTGCGCTTCAAGGATATACGCAACCGCATCTAGCATATCCTGAGTATCGGCACATCTGCCGCATCTGATCCAGCCTGCCACGGGCAGCAGGACGGCTGGAAAATCAGCACCCAATACAGCGCCGCACAGTCCCTTCCTACAAGGAAGCGGATTGTGCGGCGCATCAGGCATACGGAGGTCCTGTGGAAGTTTTTGCCATGGGCTGGTCGCTTGTCATAGCAGCCTTTATGTTTGTTCTGGGCATCGTCTTTATGCTCAGCATTTTTGGCCTTCCCGGCAACTGGATTATGATTTTCCTGCTTGCCGTGTACCATTTTGCAGTCCCGGGACACAGTCCCCTTGGCATCACCTACTGGTGCATCGTGCTGGGGGTGGCCGTTATTGGCGAGGTGCTTGAGTTCTTTTTGCAGGTCAAACAGTCAAAAAAATACGGATCCAGTACCACGGGCACTGTGGGCGGCGTCATAGGCGCCATTATAGGCGCCATCATGCTGGCTCCGTTTTTCTTTGGCATAGGCGCCTTTATCGGTGCCCTGCTCGGTGCCTGGACGGGGTGCTTTTTGTTTGAGCTTTTGCGCGGACAGGAAGCTCAGGCTGCAATGCGGGCGGCTCTGGGAGCCATGCTCGGCCGCTTCCTTGGCACCGTGTGCAAACTGTCGTGCGGCGTGGTTATCTGGATTGTGTCGTTGCAGTCCCTGTGGCCCGATCCCAACAATCTGCCCTTCCATTTTGAATGGATACCCAGCGTGCCCCATCAGCTGCCGCCGGAATCAGGCGGCTATGTGCTTGGCCTGATTTCGTCCTTTCCAGTGTAGCCTGAGCGGTTTGTTTGCGGAGATGAGAAAGTGTTGCTGAACGGTTTGCGTGTGGTCCTGGTCAATACCCGCTTCCCTGAAAACATCGGCATGGCCGTGCGTGCCTGTGCCAATATGGGGTGCACTGACTTGAAGCTGGTGACGCCCGAGCGCTGGATACCTGAGAAGGCGGCTCCCCTGGCTACACCTAAGGGGATGGATCTTCTGCATCGTGTGGAAGAAAAGGATACGCTTCTCGATGCCGTGGGCGACTGCCAGTGCGTGATAGCAACAACTGCCAGGACAGGCGGCTGGCGCAGGGCGCTGCT
>CAVJEZ010000027.1:6123-15320 GCA_963648625.1 Odoribacter splanchnicus | reverse complement strand
GAAAATAATCCTATGCTCTTCAAGAATAAGCCAAACGTTTTGAGTGCAAACATCGTCGGCATTCTGAAGAAGTTCATAAATAAAGTGAGCCTAATCAGAGTATTTCTCAACGAAATTATTTAAATTTTTATTTTGCACAGTACCCCTATGTAGACCGGTTTCTCTGCTCCAAAAGACAGACCGTCTCCACATGCGGCGTATGGGGAAAGAGGTCAACAGGAGTAATGCTGCAAGGAGCATAGACATCGGAGAGAGCCTTTATGTCTCTTGCCATGGTCACAGGGTTGCAACTGATATAGAGAATATGCTCAGCTTTTCTCCTGAGCAGATAGCGTATGACACTTTCGGAAAGTCCTGCCCTTGGCGGATCGCACAGGACAAGCGGGGCTGATGCTTTTCCAAAGTCAGGGTCAGAGAGGATGACCGAGGCATCATCAGACTTGTAGTTCCCTGATACTTTGAAGCGAATAGCGTTTTCCCTGGCCATCGCTATTGCCGTACCCGAGTATTCGATGCCAAGGACGGTCTTTCTGGCTATGTTCAGCCCGGGAGCTCCTGATCCGCAGTAGAGATCAGTCAGGCTTTCACACCCTGGGCAAAGGGAAGAAGCCGTCCTGGCAAGAAGACTGGCACAATCTGTATTGACCTGGAAAAAGTCGGCACAGTCGATGAGATAGCCCTTATTATCCAGAGGCATGAGCATCCAGGACGGACTGGCGGCACATCCCTGCCTTCCCTGGACAAAAAGCCTCTTTTCACCCGCTGTCAGCATGTCAGCGGAAGTCCTCTGTTCATGGACAACGGCGTGCACGGCAGGGCTGGCCTCAAGGATATGCTCTGCAACTGAACGCAGGCAGGCGTTTTCAGCAGTAGTTCCCGGGCTTGTCAGGATGATCACCCAGATGCCTTCTTTTTCGGGAATGGCATCGCAGGACTTAAGGCTGGCAGCATCGGGAATGCGTCCTGTGCGGATTTGGCAGAAGCGCAGATAGCCGCGGGAAGATCCTGTCTCCTTTGGCGCCGTTCTTTTCCTGTTTGCGCCGGCAGGGCCCTGGTATATGGAGAGGCCGCTTCCTTTCAGGCACTCTTCCACTGTCCTTAAGACCTTTCTTGCCGTGTCCGGCATCAGGGCGCAGTCAGGTGTAGGGATAACGGAGTGCGTTGTCCTGCGCCGCATGCCAAGCCTGATGTTTCCCCCATTGTCCCTTGTAAAGGCAAGCTCCACCCTGTTGCGGAAGCCTGCCGTGAGGGGAGACGGGACAATGTCGTTTACAGCAGGGGATGATATGCCGCCGGTCCTTGCCAGGGCATCATATACAAAGCGCTGCTTCCACTTAAGCTGCTCTTTGTAGTTCATGCGCATGAGAGGACAGCCACCGCACTCGCTGGCATGGGGGCAGATTTCTTCTGCAGCATTAGCTGCCGGCTTCAGGATCTCTGTGGCAGAAGCCTCCATGAAGGTCTTCTTTTCAGAGGTTATGCGCGCAAGAACCGTTTCACCTGGCAGGGCATGGGAAACAAATACGACCTTTTCTCCCTCTCTTCTGGCAATGCCCCGTCCGTCATTGCTAAGTCCCGTTATGTCAAGTGTCAGTGTCAATGGCGTATCCTTATAATATAAGGCGCAAGGCCGGGACCCTGCGCTGATTGTGGCAAAAAACGCAGCAAAACTGTTCCAAAATTAAATTTTCGTCAGAAAGTACTTGTCAATGCCGGCATTATCAAGTACGTTTCTCACGCTTAAAAACGCTGGTCAAGGGACTTGCTCCCTACGGCACCCGAAAAGCGGTTTTGTCAGCATGCTTGACAATATTCTGTTTTCCGGGCAAGAAAAGCATTCCCTTTTTGGAGGTACACAATATAATGTACGCAATCATCAAAACCGGCGGCAAACAGTACTGCATCGAAGAAGGCTCCCAGATCCGTGTGGAAAAGCTTGTAGCTGAAGCCGGAACGGAAGTGACTCTTAATGAAGTCCTCATGGTTGGCGGTGGTGAACTGAAGATCGGTGCCCCGTTCGTAAAAGACGCCACCGTGACAGCTGAAGTTGTTGCGCAGGCCCGCGCCCCCAAGGTGCTGGTGTTCAAGCGCTGGCGTCGTAACGATTCCCGCAAGCTGCGCGGACATCGTCAGGACTACACCACGCTGAAGATCAAGAGCATCAGTTGCTAAGCGCCAGTTGCTAAATAAGAGTATTTCAGCAAGATTAAATTCTGCTTTGGGAGATTATCATGGCTCATAAGAAGGCTGGCGGTTCATCCCGCAACGGTCGTGATAGTGCCGGACAGCGTCGCGGCGTCAAGGTTTTTGGCGGCCAGGACGTCATCCCCGGCAATATTCTTGTCCGTCAGGTTGGCACCCGCATTTTCCCCGGTGAAAACGTAGGCATGGGCAGGGATTTCACCCTGTTTGCCACGAAGCCCGGCAAAGTTCGCTACGAACACTATCAGCGTAAACGTCGTACTCTTACACGTGTCCATGTTGACGTGGCTGTTGCCGAATAAAAAAAGTTCTACAATTTTCTTAAGGGAAGGGGCCTTAACCGGTTCCTTCCCTTTTGGTTTATAAAAAACAACGCAGAGGTTCAGTATGCGCTTTGTAGATGAAGCCCGCATCAGCGTGCAGGCCGGCGACGGCGGCAATGGCAGCGTGCATTTCAGAAGGGAGAAGTTTATTCCCAAGGGCGGCCCTGACGGCGGCGATGGCGGCGACGGCGGATCCGTTATCCTGCGTGCCGACGGACGCCTGCTCACGCTGTATGATTTCCGCCTCAAAAGGCACTACGCCGCCCAGAACGGCCAGCACGGCATGGGGCGGCAGATGTACGGCCGCAAGGGCGATGATCTGGTACTGCACCTGCCTGTGGGGACGCTCATCTTCCTGGAAGAGGATGGCGAGGAGAGGCTTCTGGCAGACCTGGCCGAGGCTGATCAGGAAGTGGTCATTGCCAGGGGCGGCATGGGCGGCAAGGGCAATCTGCATTTCAAGAGCTCCACAACCAGGGCTCCGCGCTTTGCCCAGCCTGGCCAGCCCGGCGAGGCAAAGAACCTGCGCCTTGAGCTCAAGCTTCTGGCAGACGTGGGCCTCCTTGGCCTGCCCAATGCCGGCAAGTCCACCTTCCTGTCAAAGGTTTCTGCTGCAAGGCCGAAGATTGCGCCCTATCCCTTTACTACGCTTGTGCCCAACCTTGGCGTCCTTATCGACGAATACGATCCCGGCAAGAGGCTGGTGATTGCCGATATCCCCGGCCTCATAGAAGGAGCCAGCCAGGGGCAGGGGCTTGGCATGCGCTTTTTAAAGCATGTGGAGCGCACGCGCTTTCTGCTTCACATCCTGAGCGCCGAGGATGTGGACGATGAAAATCCCTGGGCCGGCTTTGAGCTCATTGACCAGGAGCTGGCAAGCTTTGACGAGGAACTGGCAGATCATCCGCAGCTGCGCGTGATCAACAAGATTGACCTGCTTTCTCCGGAGCGCCTGGAAGAGCTTAAGGAAAAGGCCGCTGCCGCAGGACAGAAGATATTCTTCATTTCGGCACTCACAGGCGAAGGACTTGCAGAGCTTGTGGAGGAGCTGTGGCGCATGCTCAGGAATGTCGAACTCCATGCACCGCTTATCCGCCTGCGTCCTGTTGAGAATACGGAAGAAAAGCCTGGCGATGGTGCTGGCGAAGGCACAGACGATGACGGGGACGGGCCTGAGTGCATCTGGGTGTACGAAGACAGGTAGTTCTGGGTCAGCGTTAAACCGGCAGCCTTAAGACAGGCAGCGGAAATAGTTTTTTTTGCAGATGATGCTGCAGGCGGAGGAAGCATATATGTCTGACTGGAAGCAGGAGCGGGAAAAGGTACTGGCAGAAGCCAGATGCCTGGTTGTCAAAATGGGCAGTGCCGTACTTACCGGGCCGGACGGCCTGGACAGCGACATTCTTGATGCGCTGGCATATCAGATGACAATCATTCTCAACAAGAGCAAGTCAGTCCGCAAAATCCTTCTGGTCAGCTCGGGCGCAGTTGCTGCAGGACGCAGCGTGCTTTCCCGCTCAGATATTACGCCTGCAAAGGACCTTGCCTCCCGCCAGGGCGCTGCCGCAGTGGGGCAGGGCAGGCTGATGCGCGCCTGGGACGATGCCTTTCAGAAGTTCGGCATGAATACGGCCCAGGTTTTGCTGACCCAGGATGACTTCAGGGTCCGCCAGCGCCTGCTTAATGCCAGAAATACCTTCAGCAACCTCTTTGACTGGGGCGTCGTGCCCATCGTCAATGAGAACGATACTGTGTCCACGGAAGGCCTCAAGTTTGGTGACAACGATGCTTTGGCAAGCCTTATGGTCACCCTTGTGGGCGCCGATTTGCTTATCAACCTGACTTCTGCGCCGGGCGTCTTTGCAAGGCCTCCCATGGAAGGCGAAAAGCCTGAAATCCTGCCTGTTGTCGAGAATGTAGCAAACCTTAATCTCGATGAAATGTGCGGCGGCAAGACCACTGTCGGCACAGGCGGCATGTATTCCAAGCTGCTTTCTGCGAGGCGTGCAGCCCAGCGGGGCATTCCTACGCTTATCCTGCCCGGAAGGGATCCGGATGTCCTGCTTAAGGCCTTTGACGGGGAAGATGTTGGCACATGGGTAAGGCCTGGGAAGCATGCCATATCCAGCCGCAAGTTCTGGCTTGCCTACCGTTCCGCCCCTGTGGGCATGGTAGAGGTGGACGACGGCTGTGCCGAGGCACTCCTCAAAAACGGCAAAAGCCTCCTTCCTGGCGGCATCCTGAAAGTCAGCGGAACATTTAAAAAAGGCGATCTTATCAGGGTTGTGCACAAGGGCAAAAGCCTTGGTGTCGGTGTCTCCAACTACAAGTCAGCCGACATAGAGCGCATCAAGGGGCTTAAGCGCATAGAAGTGGCCGCCATACTGGGAGATGCCCAGTATCCCGAGGTTATCCACAGGGACAACCTGCTGCTTGAGGCTGCAATATAGGCTTGTACCGGCAGGCATCCTGCCCTGCCTGGTCTGGCATTCCGGCTTCCTTGTGGCAGCACTTTGAACAATCTTAAGGCATGGGCATGAACGACACGAGTTTGCAGCGGGCCTTGCAGCATCCCTGGACTTTTTTTTGCGTGACCTTTGGCTGCAAGGTCAACCAGTACGAGACCGAGGCCATACGTGAGGCGTGGGCAAAAGCCGGCGGACGGGAAACAGATGATCCCGCAGAGGCCGCGCTCATCCTGATTAACAGCTGCGCCATTACAGGCCGGGCCGAGCGTGATGCCCGCAATGCCCTCATACGCCTGCGCCGCGAGGCACCCGGTGCCATGCTTGTGCTTACCGGCTGTGCCGCACGCCTTGTGGCCGGCTTTGTGCCAAGGCGCAATGCCCCCAGGCCTGAGGCCGACAACATTGTCGTGCAGGAAAACAAGCACGAGCTGGCCCGTCCCGATGTACTTGAGAGGCTTCTTGCTGCCTCATTTGGCGGTATGTCTTCTGACAAGGCTCTTTCCGGCACTCCTGAGGCCATGCGCCGCAAAGAGCTTTTAAGCCGTGCCTGGCCTGCCATGCAGATTGAACAGTACAAGCGCTCAAGGCCTGTCCTCAAGGTCCAGGACGGCTGTTCCCACAGATGCACCTACTGCATTGTGCCGCAGACCAGGGGGCCCCATGTAAGCCGTTCCCCTCTTGAAGTTGTGGAAGAGGCCCGCAGGCTGTGGGAAAACCATGCCGAAATCATGATATCAGGCGTCAATCTCGGCCAGTACGGCCGTGACCATCCGGAGTACGGGACGTTCTGGGATCTTCTGGCCAGGCTTGAAGACGAGCTTGGCGCAGACTTTGCAGGCCGGCGCAGGCTGCGCATCTCTTCCCTTGAGCCGTCGCAGCTTGACGAGCAGGCCTGCTCCCTGCTGGCGAAGTCCTCCCTTGTTGCCCCGCACCTGCATATCTCTTTGCAGCACGCAAGCCCAAATGTCCTTAAACGGATGGGCAGGGGGCACTACAGTTCTGCTACCCTGACAGAGGCCGTTGCCCGCCTGTCCTCAGCCTGGCCTGTCATGGGGCTTGGCGCCGACATCCTGGTCGGCTTTCCTGGCGAGACGCAGAAGGATGTGGACGAGCTTCTGCGCTTTATTGAAGAAACACCCTTCACCTATGCCCACGTCTTCCCGTATTCCAGGCGCCCCGGCACGCCGGCTGCTTCTTTTACAGACCAGGTGCCCAAGAAGGAAAAGCAGGCCAGGGCGGCTGCCGTAAGAGCTGCCGTGGCTGACAAGGCACGGTCCTTCAGGGAGAGCCAGGCCCGCGGCACGTCATACAGGCTGGTGCTGGACAGCACGGAAGGAAACGTGCTTCCTGGCCATGTCCATGGCGTCAATGAATACTATGCGCCGTGCTACATTCCTTCCGATGAGCTGGCCCGCCTGGATCCTGACGCAGGACACAGGGACTATATTGAAGTGCGTCCGGCTGGCGTGTGCGAAAAAGGCATCCTGGTTACGGCCGCAAAGCCTCAATAACGAATATGCCCGGCACGCAGACTTGGCGTACCGGGCATGCTTGAATACAGTCTTTTCCTGCTGTTCGCCTGTGTTTTACTCTTTGCGGTCCATATGGCGTATGCCGCGTATGCAGTCTTGTGCAATCTGCTCAGGTGACAGGCATTCAAGGCTGTCGCCGTCCGTGAGCTCGCACACAACATTAGTCTGTGATTCTGCCAGGCGGCGCAGGGCAGGCATGTCGTTTAAGTCCGGGGCAAGCATGCTGAGAGCCCAGGCTGCATAGCCGCGGCAGGGCAGATCCGTGTCATCAAGCCCGCGGCGCAAAAGAGGCCTTGCATCCTTTGCGTACTCAGGACAAGCCCTGACAAAGCGGCCTATGGCAAAGTAGCAGGATCTGCGCAGGCAGTCGTTGTCAACATAGTTGTCGTCAAAGCCGAGATCCAGCAGGGTGGAGAGAAAAATTTTGTAGAACTCCTTGGCGAGCTTCGGCGTGCGGGAGAGTATTTCCCCAAAGGCCTCGGGAACGCCCCAGCCTATATTGCCGGATTCCTCGGAGAGGCGCCAGCTTAAGCGCCGCACAACATCGCGTGCCGTTTCAGGCTGTTTTGCAAAGATGGCCTCCGTGACAAAGCCCAGGGCAATGGCAGCCCTGAGCCTTGCGACAGGCTCGCTGGTGAGAAAGCCCATAAGCGGGCCGACAGCAACAGTGCCGCTCAGGGCGACGGATTCCAGGGAATCACGCCATGCAGGTGATTGCAGAAGGGTTTCCTGCAGTTCTTTTTTCTGGGAACGGAATCGTGACGGCATAGGGCCTCCCTGAACAGATGGCGGAAGCTGCGGACAGACAGGCTTCCATTAGAGGGAACAGAAAAACGTGACCCAGAACGGGACGCTGAAATCAAGAATAACGGCGTGGAGGACGGCTACAAAGGTCCATTCCATTCCGAGGGTGCGCACAAGGATCGGCAGGGTTGTGTCCATGGTCGTGGCCCCGCCAAGGGAAATTACGGCCTGGGGCGGCAGGACCTTGGCTGCAAGAGGCACAAAAAGCAGGGTAAGCGACTCCCTTATGATGTTGGCAATAAGGGCAACTGTGCCAAGCTCGCTGCCAACATTCTGGCTGATGAGAATGGATGAAAGGGAGTAGTAGGCAAAGCCTGCGCCGCAGGCAAGAGTATGGCTCAAAGGGCGGGCAATGACAAAAGATATAAGGGCCGATGCCAGAAACGTACCAATGGTGGTGCCAAGGGGCAGCAGAAGATTTTTGGGCTTCAGGGTGGACAGGATTTCCCTCAGGCGCGAGTCGCAGCCTAAGGATATGCCCACGCATGTCATGAGGGTATAGAGAAGATATACCGTGACATCGTCGGTAATAAGGTCAGGTGGCAGAATGCCTGCAAAGGCCCCCACAATGCCCAGGACAAAAAAGAACAGGATGACAAGGCTTGTTTTCATGCCTGCTTCCCCGGGCCGCTGCCGTCTGTCGGGACTGATATGCTGCGAGGATAGCGGTCAGCCTTATTGTCTTTGAAGAAGATGCGTACAACAAGGGTTACCACAAGGCTGCTTCCAATCATGGTGGCAACTGCCAGCATGAGCCCCTGCAGGCCCAAAGTATCCAGGTTGTCCATGATGGCCCTGTTGTTGCCGATAAGGGCGCCCATGCAGAAGAGGAGGGCCAGTATGCAGGGCATGACCAGGCGGCAGAAAAAGGCGGCAGCCTTTGTCTCGCGCAGAAAATACCCAATGGCTATTCCTGCAAACATAAAGAGAAGTGCGAACATATGTCAGGTTTGGGAGAGTATGTTTTGGGCGGTTGGGTTCCGGAGAGGCGCGGCCAGGATGAAAAGCCGGTGCAGCAGACTATGCGCCAGGCAGGGTCCAGATCCAGTTTTTTATAATGTTTTTTGCCGTATTCATGGCCTGGGCATCGGCAAAGCTGTTTATGTCCTCCTGCGTTGTCAGGATAAGGCATCCATGGCTGCTGGGAATACCGGCACAGCCTGCCTTTGCGGCAGCATCGCTGCCAAGGAAGATGATGTGGCGTATGCCAAGCTTTGCTATGCCTGCCCAGAACAGGTCGGGACGTATGTTAAGCGTGACTGTGCCGTCGCTGCCTTTTTGGGGAAGCCCTATGGGCCAGAATGTGCTGCTCCCTTTGGGCAGGCGCATAAAGGCCAGAAGCTCCTGCAGGTATTTGCGGCGTTCCGGGCTTGCAAAGCCTGAGAGATCGTAGCCTAAGTCAGTGTAGGTCCAGGCAATGCGGCCAGGCTTTGTCCTGGCAAGCAGCTTCTGCCAGTCATCAGGCCAGTTTTCAGGGGGCCGGGCAGTGGCGGCTGCAGCTGTATTTGCGGCAGGACCGGCCTGAGCCTGGGCATAAGAGACGGCATGAGGCTGGCTTGGGGGCTGGCCCTGTCCTTGTCCGTAAGTCTGGCCGCTGAGCCGGCCATTGCCCTGTACCTGCTGCCGCTGTCCTGCATTTTGTCCGGGCCGGGCGTCCCTGTTCCAGACAGGGCGCGGCGGAGGCGTATAGCGGGTCCCTGCGGCAGGCTGTACGGTTGATCTGGCTTCCGGCCTGGCCTGGGCAGGACGGACCTGCTGTATGGCACAGGGCGAGTACGGGCAGTCTGACGGCGTGACAAAAAATTTCAGGCCCAATGCCTTCAGCTGCCTGGCATGGGGTGTCAGCAGTGCAAAAGCCATGTGCATAA
>CAVJEZ010000027.1:0-5557 GCA_963648625.1 Odoribacter splanchnicus | reverse complement strand
GATTGGACCAGAAGCGGACGCCGTCCCAGGGCTCCCTTGTGGGGCCCAGGGTCACAAGGACGGTTTCATCTGCCATGTCCTGTTCTGAGAGAATCTTAAGCGCATGCAGGAGCAGTTCCGGCATGGCGGCAAGCCTGCCCTGTCCCTTTGTTCCGCAGGCAAGCTCTCCTGCGTCCGGCTCGATAATTGTTACATTGCGCCTTTTAAGGACCGCCACATTGTCCTGCGTTGCCATGTTCTGCCACATGTTTGTGTTCATGGCAGGCGCTATGGCGACAGGGCCCGGAAAGGCCAGAATTTGCGCTGACAGCATGTCTGATGACTGTCCCTGTGCCATGCGTGCCATAAGGGAAGCGGACGCAGGGCAGACAAGCAGGGCCTGGCAGTTCTGCCCAGGCTCAAGGTGCGCAAAGGGCTCGGAGTCGGCAAAGAGCTCCGTATAGACAGGCATGGCGCCAAGCGCTGAAAAGAGCAGCGGGCTGGCAAACTGCCTGGCTCCCGGGGTAAGCGTTGCCGACACGTGTATGCCCATGGCCAGAAGGTGCCGCAAAAGATCGCACGACTTGTAGCAGGCAACAGAGCCGGCAATGCCCAGATGCAGCCTTGCATTGCGCAGGCGCGTAAGACTGCGCAGAAGTTCCGTGGCGTCCATTAGATATCCCTGCCTTCAATGTGGCCGCTTCCTGATTCCGGCGCTGTTGAGAGAGGGGCCGTGGAGAGGGAGCCTGAGGAGTCTGAGGCATCGCTGTTGTTATTGCTGTTGCTGCCTGAGCTGAAATCAAAGGGATTTTTGCGTGCAGGGGCAACAGGCAGGGGCGTTGAGGAAGGCATTCCCGAGCTTGTGGCGATGGTGACAAGGGTCATGCTTGTGCCTGTCTGCGGCTCTATGGTGATAACGGCCGTCCTGCTGCCGTTTTCATAGGCATAGCAGGCGCGCAGGCTGGCAGCGTTTGCAAGGCGCAGGCGCCATCCCTGATCCTGCATGCCGGTAGTTATGACCTGGGCGCACAGGGCGGGGCTGGCATCGCCGCGCACGATTTCCAGGCCGTCTGATCCGTCGATTTTGCTGTGATCAGGGATGCATTCCATGCCGCTGGGCAGCCGTACATTGAGAAGTCTGCTTTGCGTGGCAGGCACGCCGCCGCTTAGGGTTGTCCCTGTTATGGGATTGACATAACCTGTGCAGCTGCACGCAAGCGTCATAAGCACAATAAGGAGCGTGACAAGCAGACCATGCATGGCGTATCTCTCCATCGGGTATCGCTAAAAGAATATTGAATTCAAAAAAATATCCTACTCTCCTGCCGGTGGCAAGATGCACACCGGAGAGAGGGAGGATTGGAGCCTATCAAATGCCAGAGAAGCCGGATTTTCTTCTTTCAAGCTATGACTATGTTTTGCCGCCCGAGCAGATAGCACAGGAGCCGCCAAAGGAGCGCGGCGCATCGCGCCTTATGGTTGTGCAGCGCCATGGTGATCTTAAGCCCCTGCACAGGCAGTTTGTCGATCTGCCGGACCTTTTGCCCGAAGGAGCCCTGCTTGTGGCCAATAACAGCCGTGTTTTGCCGGCCAGGCTGCAGGGACTGCGCTCAACCGGCGGCAGGGTGGAATTTTTGCTGCTGACTCCGCTGCCCCTCGTCCTGGCAGCAGCAGAAGCAGGGAGCGAAGGCCGGTTTTCAGCCCGTGTGGAGGGCCTTTTGCGTTCCGGCGGCCATCTTAAGGCCGGAGAGCAGCTTGATTTCGGCAAGGATTTGCAATTGCGGCTTGAAGAGCAGCATGATTTTGGCCGCTGGGATGTGACGCTGTTCTGGAACGGCGATCTGGCACACGTCTTTGAGACATCCGGCACGATTCCGCTGCCGCCGTATATCCGCAGAAAGCCGGGGCCTGGCGACAGCGAGAGATACCAGACCATCTATGCCAGGGAAGAAAAGACAGGATCTGTGGCAGCGCCCACGGCCGGCCTGCACTTTACACCTGAGCTGAAAAAGCAGCTTGAAGAACGCGGCATTGAGTGGCGCGAGGTCACGCTCTATGTGGGCTACGGTACATTCAGCCCTGTCCGCTGCGACGATATCAGGGACCATCATATGCACAACGAGTGCATAGAGGTTCCTGCCGAAACGGCCGATGCCGTCCTTGCCGCAAAAAAGGAAGGGCGTCCTGTCATTGCCGTGGGCACGACGTCGGCCAGGGCCCTGGAAGGGGCATATGCCGCCCTGGGCAAAGTGGCTCCGTTCAAGGGGGAAACAGGCATTTTCCTGTATCCCGGCAAGTCCGTGCACGTGATAGACGGGCTTGTCACCAATTTTCATCTGCCATGCTCAACGCTCATCATGCTGGTGGCCTGCCTTATGGGGCGCGAGCGCATCCTGCAGGCCTATCATGAGGCCGTTGCCGAAGGGTACCGCTTCTTTTCCTATGGCGACGCCATGTATATCCAGCCGTAAGACACGGCAGACATCGCAACAAAAGAGGAAGGCAGCCGGCTTTGCAGCAGGCTGCCTTCCTTTCTTGCTTAATTAATTCTGGCTGGCTTCTGAGAACTACAGGCCGGCCTTGGCCATCATGCAGCAGACATCGCAGACGCGGTTGGAATAGCCCCACTCGTTGTCGTACCAGGCAACGCTCTTGATTAGGGTTCCTTCCTGGACGGCGGTGTATTCGAGCTCCACAATGGAGGAACGGGCATCGCCCTTGAAGTCCATGGAAACAAGGGGAAGCTCGTTGGTGCCGAGGATGCCCTTCAGGTAGGTCTTTTCGGCTTCCTTCAGAGCGGCATTGACTTCTTCTGCACTGGTGGGCTTTTCCACAATGGAGGTAAAGTCAACGGCAGAGACCGTGGGGGTGGGCACACGCAGGGAGTAGCCGGAGAAGCGGCCTTCCAGTTCGGGAATGACCTTGGCTACGGCTTTGGCTGCGCCGGTGGTGGTGGGAATGATGTTGCAGGCAGCGGCGCGGGCACGGCGGGGATCCTTGTGGGCCATGTCCAGGATGCGCTGGTCATTGGTGTAGGAGTGCACCGTCACCATGTTGCCCAGCTTGATGCCGAAGTTTTTGTGCAGGACCAGTGCCAGGGGAGCCAGGCAGTTGGTGGTGCAGGAAGCATTGGAAACGATGTGGTGCTTCTTGGGATCGTACTGGTCGCTGTTTACGCCCATGACCAGGGTGAGGTCCTCGCCCTTGGCAGGAGCGGAAATGATGACTTTCTTGGCACCGTTGTCGATATGGACATGGGCCTTGGCGCCTTCGCGGAAAAGGCCGGTGCTTTCAACAACGATGTCCACGCCGTACTTGCCCCAGTCGAGGTTCTTGGGGTCGCGTTCGGCGAAGCAGTGGATGTTCCAGTCGCCGACTTTCACTTCCTGTCCGTCAACCTCGGCATTGAGGTTGGCACGGCCGTAGCAGGAGTCATATTCGGCCAGCTGGAAATTTGTTTTTGCATCATAGAGGTCATTGAGGGCGACTACCTCAATCTGATCGCGGTAGCTCTGATGGAGAGCACGGAAAACCTGTCTGCCGATACGACCAAAACCATTGATGCCTACGCGAACTTTAGCCATGGGAGAGTACCTCTTTGAAAAAAAGAACTGTGTGGTGTGCAACATACAGGGCGTCCAGGTCAGGGCAATCGCGCCGCTACGGCCGCCATGCTGGTATTCTTTTGCTTTGAACAGCAGATGGCAGGTATTGCCGTCTGGAAGCTGACACTCCCAAGCCTTGCGGCAGGGGATTCTTGGTTCACTGAGACTGAGGCAAGGAGATCCTGCCCTGCTCTCCCCAAGCGTAGATTCCCGTGTGTCCTGCGGTATATGAACCTGTTGTACACTGATTCCGGTTATTAGTACATACGGGAATTGTTACAATGAAGCAAAAAAGGCAGCGTATGGGCAGTGTGCTGCATGCGCGTTGCCGTTCAGAGCCATGTACTTCCTGGCATGCCTCACTTTTTAGTGGCGTCAGGAACGATTCATTGTTAGAAATTTAGTCTGTTTGACGAAAGATTCCACATATCGGAATATGCTTGCTGTATCGCTGTTTCCAGCAGTGAGCGACAGGAGGTTTCCCATGAGCACACCCGGTATTTTTTCTGTATCTGTGGCGACTGGTTGCACCATTATGGCCTGCCGGCACACTTTGGCTGTGGCTTGTGCAGGTCATTCCCCAGCAACCGGACAGGGAGGCCTGCCATGCTGAAACAGGATGAAAGCAGCAGCGGCAACAAGCTGCTCAGGCTTTTCCAGCGGCTTATGCTGGATGGCCGCAGGCACTACCAGACAGACCTGAGTGAATGGCTTAGGTGCTCCAAGCAGACTGTTATCCGGCTTGTTGGCGAAATCGAAGGTGTCATCGGTGTCAGCCTCGTTACCGGCATTGATGGCCACCGGCGCTGGTACCAGATTAAATCCATATCCAGAAGCCGCCTGGGGCTGGACTTTGAGGAATTGCGCTACCTGTCCATATGCAGGGATCTGGCCTCCCCGTATCTTCCCGAACAGGTCAGGCAGCGTGTCGATGAGAGCATCTTCAATTTTTCGATGCTGATGGCAGACACTGCCTATGCCGAACGGGAGAAACTTCAGCGCCCCCAGTTCATCTTCTATGGCAAGGGGCGTATCGACTATTCTCCCCACATGGGCCACCTGGACTCACTTGTAAGGGCAGTCGAGGAAAAGCGCATCTGCCTGGTACACTACAAGGCAGCCGGCTGTGCGGATACCAGGGAGCACCGCTTTGCGCCACAGCGCATTGTCAGCATGAGCAATGCCCTGTACGTCCTGGGTGCCAGTGTCTCTGATGACTTCAGAACCGTGCGTCATCTCACCAATCTGGCAGTCCACCGTATCCAGGAAGTGATCCTTACAGAAAAGCCGGTCCTCTTCGATATACCTGAACGGGATCCGGGGATGTTCGGCCTGCCCTGGCATGAACCCCGGACTTTCAGAATTAAATTCAGGCCTGGCCGTCCTTCTGACTACGTCCGCGAGCGTATCTGGTCGGACACACAGAAGATCTCTGAACAGGAGGATGGCGGCGTCCTCCTGGAAATCACCACGAGGAGCGAGCCCGAGCTCGCCGCCTGGGTCCGGAGTTTTGGTGATGAAGTAGAGAGCTGTGTTTTGGTGGAACAAGGGCAAAACCCGCAATAGGTCCCGGCTGACTGCTGGTTTTCTGAATCCGTCTGTCTCTTTGTGACTTTTGGTGAAAGGGAAAAATGAAAAGTGAGCCCAAATTTGCCTGTTCGCGATGCGGTGCCTGCTGTCAGCAGCTTGAGCTGTTTGGAGAAAAATACAAGTGGCTTGATAATGGAAATGGAACATGTATGTATTTTGATACAAAAACAAAATTATGTTCTGTTTATGAAATCAGACCTGTAATTTGCAGGGTAGAAGACGGATATGGCCTATATTTTTCTGAGATAAGCTTTGAAGAATATATCAAGCTTACAAATAAAGCATGTAAAGTCCTTCAAAAACGTCTGATAGGAAAAAATTATGGGAATTCGTAATAAATATCCTTTTAATCTTTCCTATTTATACGACAGTACCTTTGAAAA
>CAVJEZ010000026.1:10202-15450 GCA_963648625.1 Odoribacter splanchnicus | reverse complement strand
TCAGTTTATTGTTTTCAGGACTTAAGGATAACGAAGATTTGAAGAAAGGCGTGCTTACAGGGTGTTTAAGAGAATCTAAAGAAAGCATTTTTACAGGCCTTAACAACCTGACAGTAAACAGCGTTGCCAATGATATTGGTGAATTTTCTGAATTTATCGGATTTACGTCACAGGAAGTTGCAGCCATGCTGGAGTTTTATGGCCTGTCAGAGCAGAGGGATGCTGTTAAAGAATGGTATGATGGGTATCGTATTGGCGGCAGCGAACTGTACTGCCCATGGGATGTCATAAAATTCTGCGATAAGGCCATGAAAGCACGCAGTCATGGAAGGGATATTCCAGAACCTGAAAGCTATTGGACATCAACAAGCGGCAATGTTGTTATATATCAGTTTATGTCTTATCTTGACGAGACGGATGCAGAACAGATGCAGATACTGCTTGACGGCGGCGAAACAGAATTCGTTTTGAATGAACAGCTGAATTATAATGAAATAGGAGATTTTCACAGGAGCAACGACTTCTGGACCCTGCTTCTTTTTACCGGCTATCTGACATGCCTCAATGTTACTAAGGGTAGCCAGGGCGGCACTGTCTGCAGGGTGCGTATTCCTAATGAAGAGGTCAGAGATGCATTTAAGTCCTATATCTCTGACTACTATAAGAAGGACTGTGCAATAGCAGACTCTTCAAATAAAATTGCAGATGCCTTTTTTGCGGGAGATGCAGGCAAAGTAAACTTATTGCTTATTTCGAGACTGAAAAATTTTGTATCCGTTCGAGATCTGGCAGTCAAAGCTTCTCCCGAAAATTACTACCATGGTTTTCTGAACGGGATATTTTCTTCAATCTCAAGCCAGAGCTTCTCCTACAAGTCAAACGGCGAGGCTGGTGACGGCTATGCCGATATTTTCTTTAAGTCCAATGATAAAGCTGTGGGGGTTGTCATTGAGCTTAAGGCTGTAAAGGATGCAAATCTCATGCCTGAGAGGGCTGCGGATGCACTCAGGCAGATACAGTCCAGGCAGTACAATAAAGCCTTTGGGCAGGGTATAAAGAAGATTTACTGCTATGGCATAGCATTCTGCCGCAAGGCATGCTTTGTACAGTGCGACGTCAATGAAAAGTAAAAAGCCAGAGGTACTTTGTATCAGGCATCAGTCGTTTTGCTGCGCAGGTGACGGTCCTTCTTTGGCTGTGGCTGCGCAAAACTTCTGATGGAAGGCAATGCCCCGGAACATGACTTTCTGATAGTCTCCCTTAAGCGTGCAGGCATACTTTTTTGCTTTAATCCGGCGCAGGGCCTGCATGGCGTCCCCGGGCAGTACAGTGGGTTGCCGTTTGGGACTTGGAGCGCTTAACTTCAATAATGGCTGCTTTGGAGCCGGTCATGGATTTTACGATAACATCCAGCCTTCCCAGGCCGCTTTCGTCATTGGAATTGACTTCCCAGCCTGCGCCGAGAAAGAGTCCGGCAAGCACGGCATGATAGAAATTTTCAGCCGTGGCAGCTGATTGCAGTCAGCAGTATGCTGGAAAGCATTTTCTGAAACTTTTCGCTGTCCCCGTTCCAGAAGGCGTCAAAAAGAGGATTTCTATCTTTTGACTGGCAAATACCGGCCTGCTGCACGCCGGATTCCTCTTTGTGTTGCCTTGCAGGCAGGCATAGAGTACAAAAAACGTGCCATCTGCCCAAAAAAGCAGGTGTTTTCAAGGTTTCTTTCTCCTTGTGCAAATACTCCTTCCCATCCTTCAGGTTGTATCGGGGATACCATGCAGCAGCGTATTATCAGGCCGGCTCTCTTTGCCTTGCTTCTTTTGTGTACAGTCTTTCTGGCAGCCTATTCTGATCGCGGTGCAAGCATCCTTTCAAGCCCGTACCACCTGGGCGCCCTTGCCGATTATGCCAGGAGCATGCCCTTCATTTCTGCCTGCATGATGGTGCTGGCAAGCCTTGCGGGCATGCTGTTTTTCCTGGTGCCGGACGCTGATACCATTGTCCTGCTGGTGTCCGGCCTGGGCTTTTACAGCGGAACATTCATTGCCTCCCTTGAGCTCTGCCTGGCAGGCGGGCTTGCCTGCTTTGTAACCCGCTATTTCCTGCACGACAGCATGCGCCTCTGGATGGTCATGCGCCATCGCAGCCGCCTTCCTTTCCTGCGCGGCGCACAGGTGCCCCTTGAATACTGCCTCCTGGCCACGGCACTGCTTCTCTGCTGCACGGTTCCGGCCGTTGCGGCCGGCTTTATCCTGGGAATACTGGGCATGCGTCCCAAGGCTTTCTGCCTTGGCTCCTATCCCTTCCTGGCTGCAAAAGCCGTTATGACCGGCTATTCCGTTGTGCCTGCCTCATGGTATGCCCTTCTTTTTACAGGCCTTCTCGGCACTGTCATAGCCATACTCTATCTTGTCTGGCTGCTGGCCCTTGTACGCAAGGTGCGCCTTGCTGAAAAGGCGCATGAAAGAAAGGCCGCTGCTGCTCCCTCTGTCATACGGGAGCAGAAGGTCATGGAGATTAATATTGACGAGCCTGTGCGCATTCCGGCTTCGGAGAACAGGGAGACAGTGAACCTCAGCGACGCCCTGGTCCTGCTTGTGACAGACGACGGCAGGGACAAGGCTTCAGAGGCCATACTGAGGGCGGTCCGCTCGCTGGGTGTCCGCGTGCAGACCTGCTCCCTTGCAAATGCCTTAGCATCCGGTGCCGGCAGCAATGACATGTACGATGCAGGGGCCGGTGCAGGAACCGGTGCACAACAAGCTTCCGATCTAGATGCCCTGCTTGTGCGGGCATTCAGGAACGGCTACGGCAAGGTGCTTGCTGCCAGGCCTGTCTCAGCGCTTCTGCGTGCCGACATCATCCAGGAAGCCCTGCAGGCCCTGGAATCGGGCTGCGGCCTGGTCCTGGGACGGTGCGCAGGCTCATATTACATGATAGGCGTTGCGCAGAAATGCGGCCGCAATGCCTATGAGGACGGCATGCTGCACGGCATGGATTTTTCCTCAGACATAGCCTTTGCACTGGCAGGCTTTGCCAGGCATCCCAAAATGCTGCCCGAGCTTCCGCCCAATGAGGCAGTTTTTCCCCTGGCCAGCGTCATAGTTCTGGCTGAAAATGCCCGCGCAACGCTTGTCAAAACAGTCGCTGCTGCCCTGTCCGTTCCCTGCGCGGAATGCCTGGTTGTGACATCGGAGAGTGCCGACCCCGTGATGCGCCAGGCTGAAACGCTGGGCGCATCTGTCCTGCCCGTGAAGGAGAGCCTTGTTGCCTCCCTGAACGAGGCCGCAGATCTAGCCCATGGCAGATACCTTGTCTTTGTGTACGAGGGTATCGGTCTTCCGCAGGATTTTGACAAGGCCGTCTGGGACAGCATGCGCGCGGAAAAGTGCATGGCCGGCGGCTTCAGCACATCCCGCGTTGTGCCCGGCGTGCGGCGCACTGCGCGCTGGCTTGGCTCGGCCGTCCAGCCAGGCAGGCTGGCAGGGCCGGACCTGACGCAGGGCTTCTTTTTGCGCAGGGACGACTTCCTGCGCTTTGGCGGGCTTGAGGGCACAAGTCCTGAAAAAGCCGTTGCCGGCCTGGCAGCAAAGGCTGCGCATGAAGGCACGATTGTCATCCACAATGCCAGGGTGAGCTTCCTGCACGCCATGCCGGGCTTTGAGGAATGCGGTACAGAGGCTGAGGCGCAGACCGGTGCAGCAGAAAGAAAATCCGGCCTGCGCTGGCTTGCCAGAGAAGCCGGAAAGCGCATTTCTTCCTTTTTTGCAAGGCAGGACGATGCCAGGGCCCGCGATGAAAGGCAGAAGAGCATAGCCCTGCTGCAAAGGCAGGCAGCGGACATGACGGCTGACTGCGACCATTGCGGCCGCTGCACCCATGCATCGCCCATGCTGCACAGGCATAAGCTGGACCTGTCTGAACTGGTGCAGCATCCGCTGCTGGCCTGGCACTGCTTTATGTGCGGCGAGTGCATTCCGGCCTGCCACAAGGGAATAGACGGGCCGGCCCTGGCAAGGATTTTAAGGCGCATCCATGTCCTTGCCCATGCGGACCGCCTGGCAAGGCCCGGGCATGGCATGACGCTGCTCCATGCAAAATTCTGCCCCCTGTATACAAAATGTGCGCAGCAGGGGGCCAATGTCCTCCTGCCTGCGGAATTCTGCTCGGCATGGCCCAAAACGGCACTGGCCCTGGGACGCCTCTGCCGCCAGAAGGATCTCGGCATAATCGTGGCTGACACGGGAGCTGCCCTGGCGGATCTCGGACTGCAGACAAAAGCCTGCACCATGGCTGAAAAGCTGAAAGAAGCCATGAACCGCCTGGGCGTGACAGAACTGTACACAGTCTCTCCCCATGACCAGCGCTGGCTGGCTGCAAACGGCATTACCTGCGCTCCCCTGCAGGATCTTTCCGATACGCTGGGGCTTGAAACAATTTCCATGGACGGCAGATGCCTCTTTGTTCCCTGCGCAGACCGTGCCGGCAAAAAGTTCCTCCGTTCCCTGGCTAACCTTATGCGCGGGAATGTGCGCGAAATAGACGTGCCCTGCTGCGGCGCAGGCGGCGAGGCATCCGTACTGGAACCAGTCTGTGCGGCAAAGATGAAGCACGCCGTGCAGTCTGCGGCCGGGACGGACAGGGTGCTGACATACTGCCCGAGATGTGCCGGTACGCTGAAGGCATCGGGCATAGCCTGCGATCTGGATCTTTCCGTCCTGCTTAAGGTGGCAGAACAGCCTGTATCCGGCTTCCGCCGCATAAGCTCCTTTGTGTTCTGCCTGAAAGGGCTCTCCGGGCTTGGTGTTCAGGCAGAGGACAAGGCAGAGGACAAGCCTGAAGCCATGCCTGAGCCTGCTGCTCAAAATGAGCAGGTGCAGGACACTGAGGCAGAACAGGCTGCAGAACAGGCTGCAGAACAGGCGGCCGGACAGGAAGCTGTCCAGGATGGTGTTCAGGAAACCGGGCAGGAAGCCGTTCAGGAAACTGCCGCTGAAACTGTCCAGGATATGGCAGGGCAGGAAACGGCAGATGCGACAGAAAGCATGGCCGCCGAAGGCGCAGAAAACGGGCAGGCGTCCCCGCAGGAAGCAGATGATGCCTGGTTCGGCCTTGAGGACGGGGCATTCTGGAACTGGGAAGAGGAAAAAGCTCCTGCGCAGGACGAAGAAAAGGCCGCTGACCAGGAAGACGGCAGCCATGAGGCTGAGCCTGCCGGGACAGGCGATGAAACAGGCGATGAGTCTGGCA
>CAVJEZ010000026.1:0-10152 GCA_963648625.1 Odoribacter splanchnicus | reverse complement strand
GAGGCAGTCTCAGAAAGTGCTCCTGAAGCTGATGGGAAGCAGAAGTCCGAGAGAAAGGCTGTCTCTCTGGATGCGTACAGGGAGTAGGGGGTGCAGGGCCTTTTCCCTCGTGCCACAGGCACGAGGCAGTGCCGTCCAGCCGTGATCCTTGCGGGTAACGGGCTGGGCAGAATTTTGAGAGGAAGGCTGTTTCTCCGGATGCGTACTGAAAGCATTTCCCTGAGGGCCTGACCAGGGGACTGCCACGCAGACCCTGACAGGCGGCAGAGGGCGCGCGGATGCCTTGCGTTTATCCCGAAGCTTTCTTTGGGTGATTGAAAACAAGTACCTGATATTATGTGATAAATCAGGCATGTTTTGCAGAAAAACAGACCATTTTTCTACAAAAGTGCAGATGTGTGCCAGGGCAGGGGGCACGATTATGGGGCATGTATACCGCAGTCTTAAGCCAGTTCCCGTCCCGCCTGACGGAAGCTGCAACCAGCACGACAGGGCAGTGTCCAGGTACTACACGGACAACAAGGGGCACCGCCGCCGTACTGTAATCGGGTACATGGCAGAACCTGGAATGATGTTCCCGAATGACAAATTCAGGGAACTGTACCCTGACCTGTGGACTGAGTACTACGGTGACAACATTCCTGAGCAGCGCCTTGTGCGTACAGGCCTCTATGCTTTCAGCCTCGGGGCAGGTAGCAAAACCTCGCTGTATCCTGCGCTTGCGGAGAGCCTTGGAGCCGGGGACGCCAATGCCCTCATGGACTTTGCCATGTACAGCATACAGGAAGACAAGAAATCCCCGATGCCCGTGGCCATGGGAAAGTACATGCTTTTCTCGGCAATGAGGATGACTGAAGCCTGGTACAGGGAGTTCTTTGCAGGCAGACTGTCCCCTGTGCTGACCCGGCTGTTTCGTGCAGGCTGGCTTAAGCTGCTTCAAAAAGAGCACGGCCTTGAGAGCGTGTGGCTCTGCAGCGGCACCGCTGATTTGGGCAGCGCAGCCGGATCCGGCGGCGTTTCAGGGTGTATCAGCTATGTCTGGGCAGCAGATGCCAGGGACGGCAGGCCTGTCTCGTATTTCGTCTGCAACGGCGCATTCCCTTCCCGCACTGACCTTGATGAGATTGCATCCTTTATGGGCTCCTGCAATGTATCGGTAAAGGGCGTTATCCTGGACAGCAGACATGCCTCACGAGAGGTTCTGAAGGACATAACGGACAGCGGCCTTGAGTATGTCGTGAGGCTTGCCCAGGATGCCTGCGCATATGCGGACATGCACGCACGCCATGCCAGGGATATTTACTGGAATGTATCCAGGCAGGTAGATGACGCTGTCTTCGGCATTGCCGGCAAATGCAGGCTTTTCCCGTCTTCGGAGGAAGAATCCTGCACAGGCCTGTTCTTTTCAGGCGGGCCTGGCATGCAGCACGGCCAGGAGCTGGTTGCAAGAGTCCGGTCCTGTGCAGCGCAGCTGCAGCAGCGTCTTGCCAGGAATTCTGAAAAAGCCTCTGTTCCTGATGAATTCAGGCAATACCTCTCCCTTGAGCGCGATGACAAAGGCGTCATGCAGGTCGTGTTCAATGAGGCAAACTGCCGGAAGGTCCTTGAGAACGACGGCTATTTTGCCCTGGCATCAGGATCGCAGCTCAGTGCCGGGGAACTCTATGCGCGCTACAGGCTGTACCTTGCCTCTGAAAGGCAGTTCAGCGCATTCAGGGACATGCTGCTGAAAGATGCCCTGGGACTGTTTTCCTGCCGGATGTATTCGGAGAAGGCCGCTGAAAATTTCTTCCTGGCGGCACTTGTCGCTGCCGTCATCCGGACTGAGATGGATCTGGCATGCCGCACGCTGCAAAAGGAAGACATTGGGCAGGAACCGGGAAAGGACAGTCATGACGATGATAACGATGACGATGCCGGCGACGTTTTCCGGACCAATGGCGGGCAGGAATACGGCCGGGGACAAGACATCCTGCATGAGCTGGACCGCATCTGCATGATCCGCATGGCCTCGGGCTGCTACCAGTATATTGACAGGCCCGGGCCTGAGGCTGAAAGGCTTCTGGCCTGCTTTGGCATCACCAGGAAGCATCTGGACGCATTTGCAGCACAGAAAATCTGCCAGGATCCGGACAGCTGCTCAGAGGAAAGGCGTGCCATTCCCGGCCTTATGCCGGCAGGGTGCGGCAGGCCAAAGGGATCGAAGAACAAAAAGACCCTGGAAAAGGAACGCAGCCTGCGGGAAGCTCTTGCCAGGGGAGAAGAGCCTCAAGAAAAGCGCAGTCCGGGCAGGCCGAAGGGATCGAAGAACAAAAAGACCCTGGAAAAGGAGCGCCAGCTGCAGGATGCTCTTGCCAGGGGAGAAGAGCCTGCGGAAAAGCGCGGCCGTGGCAGGCCGAAGGGGGCAAAAAACAAAAAGACCCTGGAACGGGAACGCCGGCAGCAGGAGGCCCTTGGAAAGGAAAGCTACGTCCCTGCTCCCAGCCGTGGTCCTGGCAGGCCAAAGGGATCAAAGAACAAAGTACGTATTTCATAGCATTGCAGTATGTTATAGAAGGGCTGTGCTGGATGTTTTTTGTGCATAAGCAGCTGCAATGTGTTTATTTATTTTACAGATTGACAAACAGTTATGGCGTGTTAGCTTTAGATATTATGGCACATACGGTGCCTGTTACGTTTCTGCCTTAAAGGAGATAAAATCATGGCTTCCAAATTATCTGTCGCTGACACAGCCTTTGTACGTGCATATGGAGTTGCAGCCGGGATAAAAGCAAAAGATATAGAAGCAATACTTAATGCTGTTAAGACAGCTATAGAAGCAATCCTGACGATTATGGCAATGCTGCGTGGCGCAAAGGTCAGATCTGCATAGTAGCAAAAAAGAAAGGGGACACATCATCTGCTGTGTCCCTTAGTGAGTCATTTTTTCATTCAGGATGCTTTAAGACTTCCAGATGTAAAAGTGATTTGTGTCTGGATTGCTGTATAAATTGCTACACAACGCTTGAAGTAAAACGCCGTATCAGGAGAGCCCAGGCAGGCAAAAGGGAGCAAAGAACAGGAAGATGCTGGCAAGAGAGCGCCAGCTGCAGGAAGATCCTGCCAGTAAGGGCGTTCCCTTGTCCCGGCCCCTGCCAGCAGCGTCAGAAGAATGAAACAGCGCCGGCCTGATGTATGCTGATTTTGCCCTGACAGCCTGGTATAAAAAATAATTTGACATAATAAAAACAAACTGCTATCCAAAGCCGGATCCAAAACCAGAGAAGACGGCAGGGCAGGTTATGCTCCTGCCGTACAGAAAAAGCGAAAGGAAAGCCCATACGGGCGGGAGGGTACATGGCAGACGTGATACCGCGTATAGTCAGCCGTGAACAGGCTCTTCGTATTGCAGGGCAGGATCCGGCAGGCCTGCTCAAGATTCCGGCATTTATGCTTGATGAGGAGATGTTTTTGCGTGCAGTCCGTGCTGACGGGCTGAGGCTTGGCTTTGTTCCGCAAAGGGGCAGGAGCAGAACAGTGTGCGAGGCTGCTGTCTGTGAAACGGGCATGGCTCTCAGGTTTGTGCCCAGAAAAATGCTGGACAGGGACATCTGCCTTAAGGCAGTGCAGCGTAATGGCGCGGCCCTGCACTATGTCCCGCCTGCATTTATTGACTGGAACATGGCAGCGACTGCCGTTGAAAACAACGGGCTGGCGCTTGCCTATGTGCCGGAGATGCTCAGGGACCAGGATATATGCCTTATGGCCGTGCGCAACAATGCGTACATGTCATCGGTGCCGGACAGGGAGCGCAGCCGTGCAGTCTGGCTTTCTGCCCTGGAAACGGGCCGCGTGAGCCTGCGCGATCTTCCGGGCGCCTATGTAACCAGGGATGCCTGCCTGGCAGCTGTCCGCAGGGACGGCACATCCCTTGCCGACGTTCCCTGCTCCATGCGCACAGAGGAGATATGCAGGGCTGCCGTTGCCTGCTGCGGAATAGCCCTGCTTTTTGTGCCCGGCGAACAGAAGACAAGGGACATCTGCCTTGCGGCAGTGCGCTCGTTTCCATGGGCCGTGCGCTATCTGCCTGAAAGCCTTAAGGGAGACAGGGAAATTGCAGCTGCAGCCGCCAGGCACAGGGAACAGGGAACTGCGGCCACGGCATCAGCCAGTGCATCGGCCAGTGCATCGGCCAGTGCATCGGCCGGCATGCCGGCCAGGACTGCAGACGGAGTGCGCACTGCCGGCCGGCAAAGCATGCCCCTGCCAGCTCCCAAAAGCCGTATGCAGGCAGGGGTCTCTTCTCAGGGCGGGCGCCTGTCAGCGCATCGCAGCAAAGCGGCAGGGCAGGTGCAGGGAATGTCCGGTCCTGGCCGTGAGGCCGGAGCTCATTCCTCTTCTGGCGGCTTTATGCAGGACAGCTGCGAAGCGGCTTCCTTTTATGAGAGTCCCGTCCCGGTGGCAGGACGAAGGCCCGGATCCGGCAGGCCGGACAGCCAGGTAGCCTGGGAGGACAATGCCTGGCAGGACCGGCCTGTTCTGGCGCGCCCTGGCAGGCCGTACAGCATGGACCGCTGCGTTTCCGGGAAAAGGGCGCCTGATTCTCTAAAAAAGGTCAGTTGTGCAGCCGGACCGGCGCTGAGGAAAGTTCAGCCGGTACAGCATCCTGGGAACTGCCGGGACAAGCAGTCCGAAGAACAGGCCAGTGAACAGACCAATGAACAGGCTAATGAGCAGGCTAATGAGCAGGTCCGGGAGCATGATAGTTTTGCTCCTTCCTTCTGGTAACGCCCAGGCCGGCATTTTCCCTGCCTGACGGCAGACAGGGCCTGCCCTGCCATCAGGAAACAGAAAAAAGGCAAAAAAAATCTCCCCTGCTTCCGGGACAGACCCGGGACAGGGGAGATAAATTTTTTCGGGATGCAGGCTTGTTAGCCGACGTAGGTGGTCTTTCTTTCCCAGAGGCGCATTTCCTGCATCTTCTTGCGGCGCTGGCGGACCAGGCTCTTGGCTGCCAGGGAGGTGCCCTTCTTCAGGCCCCATTTTTCCTTGTATTCCTTGACAGTGAGGCCGTGGGCTTTCAGATGCCTGTTGCCAATGACCTTGAATTTCTTGCCGCATTCAAGGCAGATGGCATAGGTCTCGGTGATGGAGTTTTTGGGCTCCACAGAGGGGGCAGCCTTGACTTCGTCACCCTCGACAACGCCCTGCAGGCTCTGTACAAGCTCGTTTACGTAAGTGGCAACTTCGGATGCTGTCATGGGACGGACGCCGGCCTGGGCACGTGCGATTTCCATGGCCTGCTTTATGAGTTCGGTGTTAGCCATAATATTGTCTCCTGCAAATTGGCTTCCTCCCCCTCGCAATGCCGGGGGGACTCCTGCCGGCAACGGCCCTAGCTGGCTGTGCCGCAGGCTTTCACGATCAGTCCGTCCGCCAGGATGTTCAGCGCCGCATTATGGCCGGCGTTGCATTCAAATCCGCAGGCTGTACATTGGAATTTTGCCTGCGCTGGCGGTGCGTCTTATATCTTCCCCCGAAGGGAGAGGCTGTACGGCGCATTGGATTAATAATGAAAGAGAAAGCATTAACTAAAACGTGTTTATTTGATAGCTGTAAAGCATTGATGTTGTCAATATCTTTTTTTCAATAAAGAACAGCACTTCCTTATTAGAAATCAATATAAAGAAGGGTACAAATATTAGTACAGGGGCAGTACAGATAAATATGAAGGTGCTTATTTTTATCTTGTGCCCATAGAACAGTTGCCGCAAAAGCACCTTTTTCATGCTGTATCCTTAAAAGGACAAAGTCGGCCGGGATATGCCGGACAGCGCCCCTGCTTTGCGGGGTTAAGGGCTGGCAAAGAAAGTGCATAAAGGAAAAGAACTGCCAGAAAACTGCCAGACAGCTGGCAGAGAACTGCCATAGAACTGCGTTTGTGCCTTTAATCTGGCTGCAAAGAAAAGAGATGCCGGGAAAGCAGTACGTACTGTCCGTGAATTGTATAGCAATTTGCTATGAAATAAGGGCATTTTGCGGACAGGCAGTACGTACTGCCCGTATGGAGCCTGCCTGTACAGGAAAGCCGCCACGGAACAGGCGGGACATCTTCACAAAAAGAGGCCGGAAAGCCGTGAAAACTGTTTTGTTGTTTTCGGATTTGGGGTACAAGACTGCTGTGCAATACGATATGTCATGGCGTCAGAAATCAGGAGAAGAGCGTATCATGAACGGCAGTCACAACAGCCTGTGCAAAGCAGCAGGGGAAAAGATGCAGAAAACAGGGGCCGGCAGTACCGCCGCAAGATGCCCGGCAGCCATCGCATGTGCGGCAGAAGCGCCGGAGGGGATGCCTGTATGAATGCTTGTCCGCCTTGCAGTTCTTCATACAGCGCCTCGCTGACAAGCGACCAGTTCCTCTTCCAGGAAATGCGCATTACGGCAGGGCTGCTTTCTGAGGGTGCGTCAGATGAGGAAGTGATTTCTGCCATTGTCCGTGACAACCTCTTCCAGTATCCTACCCAAAAGTCGTTGCGAAAGCTGGCACGCAGCTGTCTCAGGCGGCTGCATTCCCTGAAGGACAGCGAGCTTGTCAGCGCCATCGCTTCATTTCCTTCCGAAGAGGCAAAGCAGATCTGCCTCTATGCCATGATGACCGGGAGCCTTCTTGTCCGTGATTTCATGATAACGGTCATAGGCGAGAAGTACAGGCTGCTGGACAGCTCATGGAGCAGGGCTGATCTCAATGAGTTTTTCACGCGCCTTGCCAGGCAGGATGAAAAGACAGCCTTGTGGAGCGATACGACAATTCAGAAAATCAAGGGCGTCCTGGTCCGCATCCTGGTCGAGAACGGCTATCTGGACAGCTTCAGGGCAAGACGCCTGAATCCGGTTTTGCCGGGGGCTTTTCTGGAAGAAAAAATCAGGGCCAGGAACGATACAGCAGCGCTGGCAGCATTTGGGTGCATTGCATAGGGGCATAGTCATGAAAGAACTGGACGCAAGGCTTGACGATCTCAGGCAGCTCGTGAGGAACAGGGATTTTCTTGAGGGAAAGGGGCTGTCCAACGAGGTAAATATACGCATCTTCTGCTATGAGCCTGAAAAGGAGATGACAATTGCGCATTTTGTGAAGGATCTGTGTGCGAAACAGGGGCCTGACAGCCATCTTGTTGAATGCAACCTCTACAAGCTTTTTATAGAGCTTTGCAGGGATTTGGATATCCTGGACAGCATACCAGACGTAGAGGCAGAGGACGGAAGCAGCTATCTGCTGAGCCAGCTCTGCTCGGCAATAGGCACAGATTCCTTTGTCGAGAGGATGCGCAGTGACTTCCATGTTGAGACAGGGGATGTCCTGATCATAACCGGCGTTGGCGATGTGTTCCCCTTTATGCGGGTGCATATGATACTGGAAGCCATGCAGCCGTATTTTTCCCATGTTCCTGTCCTGGTCATGTATCCGGGAACCTTTGACGGCAGCAATGTCCGCCTGTTCAACAGGCTGAAGCCCAATTCGTATTACAGGGCTTTCAATGTTGTCTGATATATGAAGATACCGGCAGGCATGTATACGGGAGAGGCTTCAATGCTGGTACAGAACAGGGGACATGGGTAGTTGTTGGATATGCTGTTCTCGGGTAAACTATTGATGCTGTAACCTGTATTTTGCCAGGTTGCATGTATCATTAGGATTCCAAAAAAGGAGAATGACAATGTCAGAAAGCACAATTCTTCTTGGAAAACAATCTTTCCGTGAAATACGTGAAAATAATAATACGTATATAGATAAAACTTCCTTTATCAGCGAATTCCTGTCAGGACCAAGAGCTGCAGTGTCTCTTATTACAAGACCGAGACGTTTTGGAAAAAGCCTTCTGCTGGATATGTTGCGGGAATTTTTTGACAGGGAAAAGGACAGCAGGTCTCTTTTTGACGGCCTTGCTGTCTCTCAGGATAAAGAACTTTGTGCAAAATGGATGAATAAGTATCCTGTAATATATCTTTCTTTAAATGATATAAAAGAATATTCTTTTAAAGATTCATTTGAGGAATTTAAGCTTACAGCTGCAAAAGTATGTGAACAATATAGGTTTCTTATTAATAGTTCAAAAGTCAGCGAATTAAACAAAACAATTTTAAAATCTATTGCTACATGTACAGCAAATAAATCTATGCTCAAAAGTACTTTAATGATACTTTGTGAAGCTATCTATCAGGATTGTGGCATAAAGCCAATTATCCTTATTGATGAATATGATGCTCCTTTGGCAAAAATAGAAGGAGATAATGACTATAAAGAAATGTCATCATTTATCGGAAAACTTTTTGAGAAGGGGATAAAGACCAATACCTTATTTGAATTTGCCATTTTGGCAGGCTGCCTGCCTGTCACTAATGCGGATATTACCACAGGTTTTAACAATTATACCCTCTTTGGCATTAATGACAGTCAATTTGCCGACAAATTCGGTTTTACCCATGATGAAGTGCAGACACTTCTTGCAGAAAAAGGATTCAGCGACAAGATGGGTACACTGCAGGAATGGTACGATGGTTATAATTTGGGTCTCAATAAGTCCATGTACTGCCCGTGGGATGTCATGCAGTATCTGCGTGAACTGAAAGAATTTTCTGAGGCTGAACCGCAGGCATACTGGCTTAATTCAAGCGGCAATGACATTGTCAGAAAGTTTATAGACAAGATCGACGTCCTGCCTGTTGGCAAAAAAATAGCTGACCTTCTTCAGGGCGGCACTGTGAATGAAGAATGCAATGAAGCCCTGACATACAAGAATTTGTATGCTTCTGAAAGCAATTTTTGGACAGTTCTGTGCCTGACAGGCTATCTGACAAAGGCCCCTCAGGCGAAAAAAGGCAATCCGTTTCAGCCTGTCGAGCTACATATTCCTAACAGGGAAGTTTATTATATATTCAAGGAAGAGATATCAGCCTGGTTCAGCAAGCTGACTGGTGGCAATGATGACACACTGTCTCTTGTAGACGAAGCGCTCTGGAAAGGGGATGAAAATACTGTAACACAACTGGTATCACAACTTGTTATGTGCAAAACAAGCAGCCATGACGGTACGCATATCGGAAAGGAAGACTTTTACCATGCCTTCCTGCTGGGCCTGCTTTCCTCACTGGATTATGACCTTTTTTCAAATATCGAAAGCGGAACCGGCCGTCCTGACATTCTGATTGATGACAGGGAACACAACCGTGCAATTGTCATTGAAATCAAATATACAGACAAGAAAACGGACCTTGAAAAGGGGGCCAACGATGCCCTCACCCAAAGCCGCGACAGGCAATATACGGCTCCGCTGCTTGCCAGGAAAAGAACAGTCCTGACCTGGGGACTTGCCTTTTGTCCCAAGCAGTGCCTGGCCAGGTGCGGGCAGGCAGGGTAGCCGTTGCAATATCAGGTCCTTTTGCACAAAAGCTGTGCTATAGTCTGGTTGTTAGCCAGTATGTTTGCACCTGGTCCCATGAGGATAAAACTATGTTAGGAAGAGCGATACTTCTCGGTACTCAGTCTTTCCGTAAATTACGAGAAAACGATAAAGTTTATGTAGACAAGACTGGCTTTATTACTGAGTTTTTGTCAGGCTCAGGAGCTAAGGTGTCTATTATTACAAGGCCCAGACGCTTTGGAAAGAGCCTTTTGCTTGATATGTTGCGGGAATTTTTTGACAGGACAAAGGACAGCAGGGAAATTTTTGAAGGACTTGCTGTCTCAAAAGACAAAGAACTTTGTGCAAAATGGATGAACAAGTATCCTGTGATATATTTGTCTCTGAATGAAATTAAATCATTATCTTTTGATGAGTCATATGATGTATTAAATTTTATAGCTGGGAAAATATGTGCACAATATAGTTATCTTCTTAATAGTTCTAAGGTAGGCGAATCTTATAAAATACGTATAAATGCTATGCAGACACTTAATGCAGATGAAGGGATGATATACAATTTTATAAGGATAATTTGTGAAGCAATATATCAGGATTGCGGCATAAAGCCAATTATTCTTATTGATGAATATGATTCACCCCTGTCAACAATAGCAGGAGATGAAGATTATAAAAAAATGTCATCTTTTCTTGGGAATTTTTTTGAAATAAGCCTCAAGAGTAACACGTGCTTTGAATTTGCCATTCTGGC
>CAVJEZ010000025.1:14806-15731 GCA_963648625.1 Odoribacter splanchnicus | reverse complement strand
TGACGTTGGCGTTTTCGCGCTTCATGTCCTCGTTCCTGGCAGGGCTGAAGGTAAGCGCATTGTAAATGTCCATGAGGGCGCCGCTGATGTCGCGGCGCCTGGCGTGGTCTGCCCTGTATAAGATGTAGCTCTTGGCCGTGGCGGCAAAGCCGTACTCAATGAGCGTGGACTCTACCAGGTCCTGCACATGCTCGACAGTCACGGGATGCTTGCGGGGATTAAGCTGCTCCACCACCTTGGTGGTAACATAGTCAATATCCGTTTCGTTCATCCGCTTTTCCGAATTGGCCACGTCACGGGCAGCACCCTGTATGGCGGCGCGGATCTTGGAATCGTCGAATGGAACAATTTTCCCGTCACGCTTGGTGATCGTCTTGGGAATCATGTGCAGGCTCCTCATTAAGATATAACTGTTCCAGGACAGTTATTGAAAAGCCGTGCCTGGAAGCAAATTAGGATATAACTATTCCAGGACTGTTATGGGAAAACCGTACCTGGAAGCAAATTAGGATATAACTATAAGACAGTCATTGAACAGCCGTGCCTGGAAGCAAAGTTTGACATCCGGATCTGCCTGACATTGTCCCAATGGCATTACATTCTATCCTGGCTGGTACGGTTACTGTGTGCCGCCAGTGGTGTCCTGCATAAAGGAATGCCAGACATGAGCCCGCTTCCTTAAGCAAGCTCCAGCTTTCAGCTCTGAGATATCTGTCTCCGGCCTATGCTGTTTGCTGCTTGCAAGGTAATGCGGGCTCATAGCCTATGTATGCCATAAGTACGGTTACCCATACAGGACTCATTGCCGAGCCAGCATACAGGCATCGCAGACCCCTCGCTGAACTTCGCCGCTTGTCGAAATCAGAAAGCGCCACAGGGAGTGCACCAGCAAACATAACGAAAGAGCTGTATAAACCGCGTTCAT
>CAVJEZ010000025.1:4782-14751 GCA_963648625.1 Odoribacter splanchnicus | reverse complement strand
ACTGCGTCCTTTGCAAGGGGAACCTTGTTCCCAGGTTGCTTTTCAACGCTGATTTATACGGCTGCAACGTCCGTTCAGACTGCGATTTCCCGGACTGTACCTGGCACAGCCTGGCTCACCGACAAACCGCTTTAAACCCAGGTGCCAGGATGGCTGCTGACAGCTTGCGCTGCACAGCATACCTGCACGAGGCGTACTCCTGCCAACGACAGTTCGTCTGCGACGTGCGAGTATACTCTCAAGGAAAAGTTTGTCCACAAGGCCTGAGCCTCCCTTTGCAACTTAGAGGCGATTTGCGTATCGTGTTTTTATGCTCATGCCGCAAGCTTACGGGTGCCAATGGCTAGCAGAAAAAATTTTTCATTTTTCTTCATTTTTCTTTGCTTCCCTTCTTTTGCCTGGGAACAAAATTTCGCTTGAAATATACTATCTCTTTGTTTTTATTGCTTATTTAATTTTAACAAGCTTCATTAGCTCAAGACCTGGAAGCAACTGGCTCCGGAGGAAAAATCATGTCACACGGCAAATCCAGACTGTTCTGCCTCTGCCTGGGCACTGCCATACTTTTGTCAGGGCTGGCCGCAGGCTGTACATGCGCCCTTCAGAGGGGCGCCAGCCAGGATGGCACAGCCTATGTTTCCACAGCACGTCCCGCCATTGAGGTCAGCGTGGCAGGCATGCCACTTGTCACCCACGGCAGGGGCAAGGGCACGCTGAAAGACCCTGGCATTCTGGGAGGCCTAAGCCCTGACACCTGGATCTCTGTATACAGCAAAGGACCCAAAGGACCTTGTGCCGTCATTGCGCACAGCGAGCTGGACGGCTGGATCTGGACAACAGTCTGGCCCAGGCCAGGGGCAATGGACGTGAGGCAGGAAATCATAGACGGAATTCCCTTTGCTGCCTCGACATTTGTGCAGCAGGTCAGTAGCGATCCTCTTGCCGGCACGGCAGGCGAGGACATCTCGGACGAGGCGCAGGCAAAATGTCCGCAATACTGGCTGGTGCGCTATATGGCGGCAGTCCTGGGGCACAGGGACGAAAAGCTGATACTGGAATACCGCGTTCCCCTGCCCGAAGGAGACCTGTCAGAGGCCTTCCTGGCACAGTTCAGGCAGGAAGCCCTGTCTGCCTTCAAAATAAAGGCGCCAGACAAAGACCGCGGCATACAGGACGGCTATGCAGAAGGCATACGCTGGCGCTTTGTGGACGATGCCTTCCTGGGGCCTGTCATGCCGTCCAGCCTGCCGGAATAAGCTCCCCGGAAATATGACGGCATAAAATTTGCCCTTAAAATTTGCTCTTGACTTCCAGCCCTTGCAAAGTGAATATACGATGTTTTGGGAGGACAACAAATTATGGCTGAAGCTGAATGGAAATACTACCTCGGGCAGGGTCCCGAAGTTGAAGCAATAGTGGAGAAGGCCAACAAGGCCAAGGAAGACCTGAGGAATGCCAGGCACGCCCTGATGGAAGAATACCAGGCAAACGGCGTCCTTCCCGGCGACAAGCTGGGCTACACCATAGCAGGCCTTTTGTACTACGAAAAGCCGTCCTTTGAGTTTATGAAGTACGCCCAGGCAGAAGGGACGACAAAGGACGGACGGACATACTTTATTGCCAGGCCGTTCCTGCGCCAGGCAAAGGGCAAGGAACTTGCCGAGAAGCTGGCCGCGCCCGAGGTTACCTTTGATGCAAAAAACGAGCTCATCAACCTTCTGGGCATGAACTGCATGGCCTCTGTCAAGGGCGACACCCCGCAGAACGGCCAGCAGGTTGTCTGGTCAAAGGCAGACCAGGTAGGCAGCATGGTGCTGGTCAAGCTTCCCGCCAATGTGAGGCGCCAGTCCATACTTGGCAAAACGCCCAAGATTCCCAAGTATTTCAAGCTTATCAAGGAAAAAGAAAAGTATGAGGCCCTCCTTGCCGGAGATCTTTCCGTACTGGAAAAGTAATGTGCATCCCTGCTATGCGTCTTAATATGCATGCTAATGTACATCACTGATTCTTTTCGTATCTGCAAAAAATGCCCATCGGACAAAACCGGCGGGCCTTTTTTGTCCCGTCTGTCCTGCAAGGCAGTGTCCCGGCGCCGTGTCCCGGGCGCATTGCAGGAAAACAGAGGAGAAAGGGCATGAAACATCTTATTCCGGTTGCACTGTTCCTGGCAGTTCTTCTGACAGGCCTTCTGCCAGCCGCCCCTGCCCTGGCCGGCAGCGGCAATACCAGCAATGACAGCTTCAACGATGCCAAGCGCATGCTTGAAAAAAAAGTCTACTACGATCACCGCATAACCCTGTACTGCCAGGCCGCCTTTGACGAAAAGAAACGGATAACGCTGCCTGAGGGCTTCTATACGCCAAAGCATGCCAAGCGCTCCCTGCGTGTCGAATGGGAACACGTCGTTCCTGCCGAAAACTTCGGCCGTGCCTTTGCCGAGTGGCGCGACGGCGCCCCCGAGTGCGTCCACAACGGCAGGCCCTTCAAGGGCAGGAACTGCGCCGAGAAAGCAAACATGGAATACCGCTACATGCAGGCCGACATGTACAACCTCTACCCGGCCATAGGCAGCGTCAATGCCCTGCGTTCCAACTACAGCTTCACCATGCTTGGCAAAAACGTCCCGTCCACCTTCGGATCCTGCCAGATGAAGATTGAAGGCAAAAAGGCAGAGCCTCCGGCAGAAGCCAGGGGGCCCATAGCCCGATCCACCAAGTACATGGCCGATGCCTACCCATCCCGCTACAGGCTGAGCCGCCAGCAACAGCAGCTCATGGATGCCTGGGACAGGATGTATCCGGTAACGCAGTGGGAATGCACCCGTGCCAAGCGCATAGAGCGCCTGCAGGGCAATGAAAACAGCTTTGTAAAGAAGCCGTGCCAGGAAAAGGGCATGTGGCGCTAAGCCTGCATACGCAGATTTTCTGTCCGGATCCGGCAGGACATCCGGATCCTTCAAAATCCGGCGCAGGCGAATGTTTTCAGCGTGCTGCGCTTCCCCCTACTTTCATGAGGTCATTTTGAGCACTAACGAACCAGACAAGATTATTTATTCCATGGTGCGCGTGAGCAAGCGCTATGGGCAGAAGGAAGTCCTCAAGGACATTAATCTTTCCTACTTCTACGGGGCAAAGATTGGCGTCCTTGGTCTCAACGGATCAGGCAAGTCCAGCCTTCTCAAGATACTGGCCGGCGTGGACCAGTCCTTTGACGGCAAGACAGTCCTGGCTCCGGGCTATACCATAGGGTATCTGGAACAGGAGCCCCTGGTTGGAGAAACAAGGACAGTCAGGGAGGTCGTGGAGGACGGCGTTGCCGGACTCAAGGCCATTGCCAGGGAATTTGAGGAAATCAACGCCAAGTTTGCCGAGCCCATGGACGATGACGCCATGAATGCGCTTATCGAGCGCCAGGGAAAGGTCCAGGAAGAAATGGATGCAAAAAACATCTGGGATCTGGACGCCCGCCTGGACATGGCCATGGACGCCCTGCGCTGCCCGCCCCCGGACATGAGCGTGGCTGACATATCAGGCGGCGAGCGCCGCCGCGTGGCCCTTTGCAGGCTGCTTTTGACAGCCCCGGACATCCTGCTCCTGGACGAGCCTACCAACCATCTGGACGCCCAGTCTGTACACTGGCTTGAAGACTATCTGCACACCTTCCCAGGCACTGTCATCGCCGTCACTCATGACCGCTATTTCCTGGACAATGTGGCAGGCTGGATCCTTGAACTGGACAGGGGCAGGGGCATTCCCTGGAAAGGCAACTATTCTTCCTGGCTGGAGCAGAAGGAAAAGCGCCTGGCCCTGGAAGAAAAGACCGAGTCCGAGAGGCAGAAGACCCTGGCCCACGAGCTTGAATGGATCCGCATGTCGCCCAAGGGCCGCCATGCCAAGAGCAAGGCCAGGATCAATGCCTATGAGGCCATGCTCTCGCACGAATCGGCACGCAGGGCAAAGGATCTGGAAATCTATATTCCGCCGGGACCGCGCCTTGGCAAGACAGTCATCACTCTTGAAAACGTCTCCAAGGCCCAGGGCGACAAGCTGCTCATTGACAACCTGAGCGCCATCATTCCCGCCGGCGCCATTGTCGGCATCATCGGCCCCAACGGGGCAGGCAAGACCACGCTCTTCCGCATGCTGGTGGGCGAGGAGCAGCCCGATGCAGGCACAGTGCAGATTGGCGATACGGTGAAGTTTGCCTACGTCGATCAGAGCAGGGCCTCGCTTACGCCCGGCAAGACCATCTACGAGATCATCTCCGAAGGGCATGACACCATCACCCTGGGCACCATGGAAGTGAATGCCAGGGCCTACTGCAACCGCTTCAACTTCAGCGGCCAGGACCAGCAGAAAAAGGTGGATGTCCTTTCAGGCGGCGAGCGCAACCGCCTGCACCTGGCCCGCATGCTAAAGTCCGGAGCCAATGTGCTGCTGCTTGACGAACCGACCAACGACATTGACGTCAACACCATGCGCGCCCTGGAAGAGGCCCTTGAAAACTTCGCAGGCACAGTGCTTGTGGTGAGCCACGACCGCTGGTTCCTTGACAGGATTGCCACGCACATCATGGCCTTTGAAGACGAGAGCCATGTCGAGTTCTTTGACGGCAACTGCACGGAGTACGAAGAGGACCTGAAAAAGCGCCTCGGCAAGGACGCCGGCACGCCCCACAGGGCCAGGTTCCGCAAGTTCGCCCGCTAGGGCGGGCTATAGTCTCATATATGCTCTGGTTACGGGGAGAAAGGGGTACGACCTTTCTCCCCTTTTTCATTGCCTGCTCCCTGTCCGTGACTTTCCTGCCCGCAAGTGCAGGCAGGACACGCAAAAAAAGGATGGCAAACGCCCTTTTCAGGCTGGCTCAAATCGGCTAAACTATAGGCAGTTACGTTTTTGAGCTTGCTCTGTGCTTGTCACAGCAGCACACGACAGACACTCAGGAGGCCACATGAGCTGCAATTCCAGTCTGCCCGTCATCGGGACAGCACTGCCAGAATTCTCTGCACAGTCCACCCAGGGAACCTTGACCAGGCCCGGTGGTGCCAGTGACAAATGGCTGATACTCTTCAGCTACATTGGTGACTTTACACCTGTCTGCACCACTGAAATCTGCTCCTTCCAGAAGCGCCTGCCTGCGTTCACAGAACTGGACTGCAACATCGCCGGCCTTTCCACTGCCTCTGTGGACACGCATCTCAAGTGGATTGAGTGGATGAAGGAAAAGACCAATTTCAAAATCCAGTTTCCCCTGATTGCTGACGAACAGGGCGAGCTGGCCAGGAAGCTGGGCATATATGATGAGGAAAACGGCTGCATTGCCACCCGCGCCACCTTCTTCATCGACACCAAGGGCATTGTGCGCATGAGCATGTTCTACCCGAAGGAAGTCGGCCGCGACATGGACGAAGTCATCCGCGCCCTCAAGGCAATGCAGACTGCCGACGCCACGGAATGCGGCATGCCGGCTAACTGGCCAAGAAACGGCCTGGTGGGAGACCATGTCCTTCTTGCTCCCGCAAAGGACGAGCAGCTGGGAAGGCAGATCCTTGCCAACACCGGCGGCTTTGACTGGTGGTTCTGCCACAAGTCCGTTTAGGGACATCCCGCAGGGACATTACGCAGGACGGACACAGAAACGACGCACGATAACCGCAACTGGAAAACACAGAAGAAAAGGCCCTTTTTGAAGGGCCTTTTTTTATGCCCGGGCTCACGGCCCTGCCCATGCTGCATGCCTTTTGCCACGCATGCCCGGCTGCATTTTGTCTCACATTTCCTGCCCGGTCTGCCTGGCAAAATCATCAGGAGACCTGTCCTTTCACAGGAGCCGGAAGCAGCACCGGCAGCCAGGACGGCTAAGGCTGCTCCCTGCCCCAAAAACACACAATACAATCTGGCATTTCAAAGTAACACTTATATACAAATATATACAGCTTTAAGTATTATATACATAATCCCTAAATGTTATATATAATATTATTAATGTAAAACACTAAATATACTATAACAAATATACTCATTTTTCAGCCGGAAACGCAGGCAAAAATGAGCCTGCCCAGGGGGCTGGCAGAGCGGGTTCAGCATACCCGGCTTCCCCCTTCCGCGTCATCCAGGAGGCCTTCCCATTCAGGCACCAGCCGCAAAATGTACCCGGCACCAGGGCTGCTGCAAAAGACATCGCAGGCTTATCTGTCTGGCATTCTGCCCTGACTCCCGGTCAGGACTTTCGCCAGGACTCTCGTTAGGTCTCTCGTTGGATCTCACGGCAGAACTCACGGCAGGATATCCGGCCACAAACCGGCAAGCCCTCTGCCACTGTACCAGGCCTTGCCATGACATCCGGCGCGGACACACAAAGAGCTTTTCCGCATCCGGCAGATACAAAAAAGGCGGCTGATGCGCCGGATCCCGGCAGGATCCTTAGCCCTGCCAAAATCTCATCCGCACCAGCCGCCCGCTGCTTTAAAAGCCTGGCAGCTAAAGCTCTCCGGAAGAACCGGCGCTTTGCCTTTTTTAGAACTCGTAGAGAACCATCAGGTTGCCTGCAATGCCCTGCCTCTTGCCGGCAAAGCCCTGCACATTGAGGTCGATGGTGAGCGGTATGCCGGCACTTGCGGAAGTCAGGGAAAGGCCCAGTTCGCCTATGGCCGTTGAGCCCTCAAGATCCGAGGTATCAGTATCGCAGCCATTGGCGCGCACCCTGGCCTCGCCGGAAAATTCATGCTCAAAGGCGGCTCCGACATAGGGCTTCCAGATCTCGCTGCCCTCATAGGCGAGCTTTGCACCGATCCTCAGCCTGTTTGAGGTGAAATCATCGTACTCTATGCGGCCCTCTGTAGAGGATGTGACCGCATCGTCAAACACGTGGGTCCAGAGATAGGCTCCTGACAGGTCAAGTGTCAGGCTGTCAGTGAGATTCCAAAGATACCCGGCTGCGCCGTACAGGCTCTGGTAGGCCATGTCCATGTCGTATTCAAGCGTGCGTCCAGTCTGCATGTTCATCAGGCGGCTGTCCTGGCTCTCAAAGCCATTGCGCAGCGTGCCGGCGCGGCCGCTGGCCTCAATGTAGAAATTGCCTGAGCCGGTGGAAGGCAGGTCCATGCGTGCCAGAAGGCCGCCGCCCATATAGGAAAGATTGCCGTCGCCGTTGATTTCAGGACTGTGGCGCATATCGTGCTCTGCACCATACGATCCTGCCCCGTACTCAAAGAAGGCACCGGCAGTCAGCCTGCCGCATCCTGTTGATGCCGCAAAGACAGGGCCTGCAATCAGGGATACAGAGCGCAGGTCTATATGGGATTCAAGATTGTAGCGCTGGCTTGAGCCTGAGACGGCACCAAACACGGCAAGGCCGTAGGGCACCTCTTTCTTGTCAAAGGCATGCACGGCTGCCGACATGCCGGGACCGGCGGCCATGTCGGCTCCTGCCAGCACCATGGCTCCGCCTGCGGCATGGGCCTCGCTCAGGACGGCTGCCTGTTCAGTGGCGGATGCTGCGCCGCCAGAGAAGACCAGATCCAGGGATGTTTCCGTCTTCTCGGGCTTTAATGTGCCAAAGCCTGACAGCTGGCTTGCATGCTGCACTTCACCCCCATTGACAGAATACGTGCCAAGCTTCAGTCCGTTGCTGTTTTTGACAATCATAAACCTGTCGCCATCAGCCAGGGCAGAAGCTGCTTCAGAGACAGAAGCTACGGTCACAGTCAGCGATGATTCTGACAAGTCCGTGCCATCCTCATTGGTCAGCGTCAGGAAGGCACTGCTCTTGTACTCATTCGAGAGGGAAGGCACAGTGACGTTTACTTCCTCAAAATTGCGAATGTCCCGCACTGTTATGGCTGAGGCTGTCTGCACATGCAGCCTGTTGCCGGTCCTGAGATCGAGATCCCGATACTCACTATCCTCGCTGTAGCCGCCGTACAGCACGGCATTGGACAGGTCAGGACTGCCCAGAATCGTGACAGTGTTATTGACGGCCTTGCCCTGCCAGCTTATGGCGCCAGCAATAAATCCCACGGCCATTTCCTCTGTCATTCCCTCTGTGTCAATGCTGCCCCCGGAAAATGTCACGCTGTTGCCTGAGGCAGTTCCCGTCCCATCGGCGACACCGCCGGCAACACGCCAGGCTGTACTGTCCTGCACATAAACCATATTGCCCATGGCCGTTCCTGCATCAGCTACGTTGCCGCCGTACACCTGGTCGCCTACAGAATTGTATACTGAAACAGTATTATTATCGGCATGGCCGTCAGAGGTAACCAATCCGCCATAGACTACGCCGAACTCGCTGTCTGTAACTGTCACCGTATTTGAACAGCTGTTCCAGGCAGCGGTTGCCCCCTCCTCCTGTGTGCCGCCGTAAATTGAATCGACAACGCTGCTTTTCACAGTCACAACATTATTGGAAGAGTTCCCGTTTGCGGCAGAATCAATGTTCGAGTAGCCGCCTACAGCCCATTTAAGGGAATCGTTTCCCTCGATGCTGAGACTGGCCCCAGTCATATTGCCGTCTCCCCTGTTTCCGTACACTTGCGCATAGTCTGCCAGCTTATAGCTTGTGCCGTCCTTGGCGACAGCTGTCTTTCCTGTCACGACAAGGGACCCGCTGCCACTGACTTCGCTTTCAGCAGCTGATGCCTGGGAAGGGCACAGAAGGACAGAACATAGAAGCGCTGAAAGCATCCCGCCCTTCACAAGCATCCGTGATGCAGAGGCAGGCTTTGCCCTCAGCATATGCTGGGGCATCAGGCGGTCTGGGCATACCGTTTTCACTGGCAAACTCCTGTTGCTGTACTGCCCTGGAACAAGGCCGCACAGCGTGACCATGGGCATGTTCAGTCATGCCATGGAAAAAAATGAATGCCATCTGCCACTGGCATGCCCGGTACAGCAGAACTGCCGGGCCCCCCGATATGCAGGGCCGGAATGCAGGGCAAATGGCTGTATTATACTATGTCAATTCTATGAAAGATATTCAGATACATGTCAATGCCTTTGCCGCCCGGATCCTTATTGCAGCAATACGGGCAAAAACTCATACAGCAACAAGGAATATGAAGTGCATTTTCTTTTCTGCTTTTATTCACGTCAGCATAATCTGTATGATACAGCCATTACAGTAACAGATTGTTCAGGGAGGACTGCAAGAGTCTTTGCACTATGCAATTCAATTTCAAAAAGATACAAGACATTTTGAAGCAATATTTTCATGTACTATTGACAACATTAAGGAACAGCATATATATTTTAGTCATACAGAGCGTTGCAATAAGCGCAATGTACAATACAAAATGAATGTTATTTTCATATACACCTGTTATACAACAGCAATATGAATATTATATTCACTTTCAACATTTTCCATATTCGTGCGTCCAGCACGCAACGGAGTGCCCGGCCCGCTGGCAAAACAGCAGACGTGGCAGCGTCTGTCCCTCCTTCGGGCAGGCCGGTTCACTCCGTCTGCATAACATCCGTACATTTAAGACAGAGCAAAAGGGACCACTCTTGAGCCTTGGGAGAAAACCATGAGTCAGGCATTCAACGACATCAATGCCGCCGCCAGATCAACAGAAATCAAGGTACGCAAGGAAGTAATCGCCCTCACCGTCGGCTGGTTCATCCTGCTGGCTGTCATTGCCTACTTCGTCAGCTGATACCCTTTCCGGCCTGCCGCATCCCAAAAAAGCTCTTCGGGGGTATTTGTGGGTAACTGATGAAATTCACATATTTTCCCCATCTCCAAGCAGAAAAACACGGTGTTTCCATTAACTACACCCGCCATTCTCGTCACATGATGAAGGAAATTTGCCCTGCCTACAGGAAGTCACGAAGGGCCGATTTTTTTTAGTTCCATATTGCTTTTTTTCCAGACAATACATATGCTATATGTTAAGGAGGAATTAGTATGGCTACTTCAAGTATTACTCATAATTTTGTAATATCCGATCCAGAAAGCGTGGAACGT
>CAVJEZ010000025.1:0-4693 GCA_963648625.1 Odoribacter splanchnicus | reverse complement strand
ATCATACGCCACTATTGCTTTCCTGATAGCACAATTTGGTAAAAACTATTCTCTTCCAAAAGACAAACAAATTGATGGGAAGATTCTACTGGGATTTGCATTAGATACCATATCCCATATCAAGTATTGCATAGGTTGCGTTATGGAATTCATTGAGTGCGATGATAATGAATTTCTTTTGAATTTCTACATGGAAAATCACTTCAAGCCATTTGATATTCGTATTACTGATTCCAAGAATAAAGAGCCACATACTTTACACCAGCTTTTGAAAATTATTTAATGGGAATATTCAAAAGGAAATAGGCTCTTCGTGACTTTCTGTAGTGGCAAAACTTCATTCATCATGGGACGAGAATGGCGTGACTATAGGAAACGGAGTGCTTTTTCGTCATTAAGAAGCTGAAGATATGTGATTTTACCAGCTACCCACATATTCCCCCGAAGAGCCAAAAAAGCATTTTGTACTGCGCCCCGTATGCCCTGCATGCGGGGCTTTTTGGTGCGCCATGGCCGCATGCCGTACAAGTTGACATAGCACATGCTATCTGAAATAAATGTCCCTGCAAAAGGCCGCATGCCGCCATGCGGCTCCATCGGCAGCAAGGAAGCAAGGCGTCTAGGGGACGAAGGGGACGAAGATTTTCCATGAACAATCTGCGGCAGCAAAAAAAGGAACAGACAAGGAACACCCTGCTGGAAAACGGTGCCCGCGAAATTGTGCGCGTGGGCCTGGCCCAGATATCCATACGGCATATCTGCCGCCTCTCCGGCTATACGCTTGGCGCCTTCTATGCCAGCTTTGCCAGCAAGGAAGCCTTCCTTCTGTCCGTCATGGACAGCTTCACCGGGAAGATCTTTGCCTCCATCAGCGAGCTGGTGGAAAAAACGGTGCATGACGGCATCAGCAACTGCCGCCAGAACCTGGAAGCCTGGATTACAAGGATGCACGAAGACAAGCTGTATTCAGAGCTTCTTTGCGAGTTTGCCGTCCATGCAAGGCACGATGCCAGCTTCCGTGAAATTTTCAGCCGCTTCATGGTTACCTGGTGGCAGAACATGACAGAGGCAGTCACCCTTCTCTGCAACGGGCTTGGGCTGTCGCCCAAGGAGCCCTTTTCAACGCTTGCCATGCACTTGTCAGCCATGTGGCTGGGGCTGACTTTGCAGGAGCCATTGCAGGACGCTTTCAAAGCTGCTTTCAGCGAGGCCCGGCCGCCTACCTTCTTTGAGGACATAAACCGCATTCTGGATGCGGCAGAACGAAATGCCCGGTAAAGGGCAGCCTCATCCGGCTGTCTCATCCGGCATTGCAAGTCCTGCCATTCTATTTGCCAATACGTTTGCCAATACTTTTCCAATACTGCAGCGAGGTGTTTTTCTCATGCACGCCATTCTTTGCAAGAAATACAGCAAGCACTGCCATGCGGCTGCAAGCCTCATTCCCTGGCTTGCAGCCATACTGGTCTGCCTTTCCCTTGCCGGCTGCCAGTCAGGGGATGACAGTGAAAAGGCACGCCTCGTGCGCTCCATGACGGTTTCCCTCACAAAGGAAAACGCCTGCCCTGCCCTGACTGGACAGGTTGCAGCCCATACGCTTGTAGCCGCTTCCTTCAGGACAGGCGGCAAGATCGCCGAACGCCTGGCCTATTCAGGAGACGCAGTGCAGAAAGGCCAGGTCCTGGCCATTCTTGACAAGACCATTCTCAATAACACCTGGATTTCTGCAAAGGCCCAGACAGCCGCTGCCAGGGCTACCCTTGTACAGGCAGAGCAGCACAATGCCAGGGTGCAGGGGCTTTTGCGGGAACGCGCCGTCTCAAAGGAAAACGCCGAGGCCTCAGTACGCCAGGCAAAGAGTGCCAGGGCAAGCCTGGAAGCAGCAGAGGCCTCCGAGGCATCGGCCCTGGAACAGCTGGGCTATGCCGAGCTTACAGCAGAGAAGGACGGCATCATAGTTGACCGCCTGGCAGAGGCCGGGGAAGTGGTCAGTGCCGGACAGCCTGTCTTCCGCATTGCCCTGCATGAAGGCAGGGATGCCGTCTTTGACGTGCCTGCCATGCTTCTTTCTGCCCTTCCCGCAGGACAGGCCGTGGAGGTCTGCCTGGACAGGAGCCGCGACATCTGCTCCCGCGCAACAGTATACGAAGTAAGCCCCGAGGCTGATGCCGCTACCAGGACGCACCGCACAAGGGCGCAGATTGAAAAGCCTGAGCAGATGGATCTGGGAGCAGCCCTCACAGTGCGCCCTCTTAAGGATGAAGAGGCCATACGCATTCCCTTTGCAGCCCTTGCCAATGTTGGCGGCTCGCCCTGCGTCTGGGTCATTGATCAAAAGACCATGCAGACAGCCCCGCGCAAAGTGCAGATAAGCGGCTACTCCCAAGACATGGTGACCATCGCGGCAGGACTTGAGGAAGGGGAGCGCATTGTCACGGCAGGCGTGCAGCTGCTCCAGGAAGGACAAAAGGTACGGACAGAATAAGGTACTGACTGAAGAAGGTACGCAGGCAATGCAGCGCTTCAATCTCTCCAAATGGGCCATTGAGCACCATACGCTCATGGCTTTTTTCATGATTCTCATCTTCGTCGCAGGCATCTGGTCCTATTTCAGGCTGGGACAGAACGAGGATCCGAACTTCACCATCCAGACCATGGTGGTCAAGGCCTATCTGCCGGGCGCCTCCATGGAAGAGACGACAAAGCAGCTGACTGACAGGCTGGAAAAGAAGCTGCAGGAAACGCCGCACTTAAAATATGTCAAAAGCTACACCCTGCCAGGGGAAACAACCATCTATGTGACCCTGAAGCCCAGCACCTCAAAAAACGACGTCCCTGACTGCTGGTACCAGGTGCGCAAGAAGACTGCCGACTTAAAGCATGAGCTGCCGTCAGAGACAGTGGGCCCCTTCTTTAACGACGAGTTCGGCGATGTCTACGGCATCATCTACGCCTTTACTGCAGACGGCTTCACGCACCGAGAGCTCAAGGACTATGTGGAAAACGTGCGCCGGGAGCTTCTGCGCATACAGGACGTGGAAAAAGTCACTGTCATCGGCGCGCAGGCAGAAAAAATCTATGTGGAGTTCTCGCCCCATACCCTGGCAAATCTCGGCATCAGCAGGGCTGCCATAGTAAACGCCCTGGCAAAGCAGAACGCCCTTACCCCCTCGGGCGTCGCAGACACGGGATCGGAGCGCATCGTCATTGAGACCACAGGGCGCTTCCTTGAGGCAGAGGACATTGCCGGCGTGACCATCCATGCCAGCGGGCGCAGCGTCCGCCTTGGCGACATTGCCACAGTCAGGAAGGCCCTTCAGGATCCGCCTGACAACCTCTTCCGCTGCAACGGCCAGGATGCCATAGGGCTTGGCATTTCCATGAGCAAGGGCGGCGACGTGCTTCTGCTTGAAAAAAACATGAACAGGGCCATGGAGCAGATCAGGGACAGCCTGCCTTTGGGCATAGAGGTGCACCTTGTCTCCAACCAGCCCAGCGTCGTGCGCATGGCCGTGCATGACTTCATGAAGACGCTCTTTGAGGCCATTGTCATAGTGCTGGGCTTAAGCTTCTTAAGCCTTGGCTTGCGGGCCGGAACAGTCGTTGCCTTTTCCATCCCCTTTGTGCTGGCGCTCACCTTTGCGGGGATGTTCGTCTTCAATATTGACCTGCAGCGTGTCTCGCTTGGCGCCCTCATCATCTCGCTGGGCCTGCTGGTGGACGATGCCATGATCACCATTGAGTCCATGGTCTCAAGGCTGGAAAAGGGCTGGAAGCTCAAGGACGCTGCCTGCTATGCCTATACGTCAACGGCCTTTCCCATGCTCACGGGCACGCTGGTCACCATTTTCGGCTTTATTCCCATAGGGCTCACCAAGTCCATGGCAGGGGAATACTGCTTCTCGCTCTTTGCCGTGGTGGCGCTCTCGCTCCTCTTTTCCTGGTTTGTAGCCGTGCTCTTTGCGCCTGTTCTGGGCATGAAGGTCCTCTACGAGGGCTACAAGCCAAAGGCCGCAGGCTCGCACAAAGTGCAGGAGTGTTTTTCGGCCATGCTGCACTTTGCAGTAGGGCATCCCCGCAAGACTGTTGCCATAAGCCTGGCCGTCTTCTGCCTCTCCGTTTGCGGCGTCAAGCTCATTCCCATGCAGTTTTTCCCGCAGTCAGAGCGCCCCGAGCTGCTGGTGGACATAACGCTCAGGCAGGGCATGTCCATTGAGGCCACGGACAAAGTGTCCAAAAGGCTGGACGAGCTGCTTAAAAAGGACAGCGATGTTGACCACTGGAGCAGCTATGTCGGCAAGGGTGCGGAACGCTTCTACCTGCCCATGGACGTGCAGCTCCCCAATACAAGCTATACGCAGACTGTTGTCATCACCAAGGACACGGAGGCCAGGGCCAGGGTGCAGGAGCGCCTCTACAAGGCCCTGGGCGACGAGTTCCCCGAAGTCCTGCTGAAAGTGTCACCCATGGAAATGGGGCCGCCCGTAGGCTGGCCTGTGGGCTACAGGGTCACAGGCCCCGATATCAGGACCGTGGAAAAGTACGCCAGGGAAACAGCCGCAGTCATGCGCGGCTATGACGGCGTCAAGAGCATCAGCTTCAACTGGATGGAACAGGGCCGCAAGCTGTCTGTCAATGTGCGCCAGGAAGAGGCCAGGCGCCTGGGGCTTTCTTCCTCGGACATAGCCCAGGC
>CAVJEZ010000024.1:0-15868 GCA_963648625.1 Odoribacter splanchnicus | reverse complement strand
TTGTTGATGTTCGTCATACGTGAGTAGAATTCAAAGAAATCCTCGTTCAAAACATGTACATTTTTATAACTAATGTAATTGTTCTGAACTTTCTTTGACTCATCTGCCTCAATTTCGACTGCGTCAACAGAATCAAATTCTTCAATACGGGCAAACTGCTTAAGGCTGTCAAGGAAAACACCGTCACCGCAGCTTGGCTCAAGAACTGCATGAATGTTTTCAGAAAGGCATAGATTCACCATTGCATTTGCTATCTGCACAGGCGTGTAATACGCTCCCCTTAACTTCTGTTTGGAACTGTCTTTCCTGAGCTTCATGACGATACCTCTCCTTAATCAACGCTTTTTTCTCTTTTGAAGCAATGTTGAAAAGCTCTATTTGTTTGAGAGGAACTCGTCAATCGTTTTGGTTTATTTTCTCAAATTTCCGGCAAACCTCTGCCATCTTCATAAAGCACAAAGCCGCACCAGGAAATCCTGATGCGGCTTTATCTATAGTACAACTTTTGCTGTACAAGCTGTCTTCTGCTGTTCAGAAAACCAGTCTACCCAATTTCACGGCGGATGAGATCGGCCAGTTCGTCGGCGTACAGGGACACCTTGGCCTCATCCTCTGCCTCTACCATGATGCGGCAGAGATTTTCCGTGCCTGAGTAGCGCAGGACAACACGTCCGCGGCCGCCCAGGTCCTTCTCAATCTTGGCCACAGTTTCGCCAATGACAGGCTTCTGCTCAAAGGGAATGCGGTTCGTGACACGGACATTGACCAGCTTCTGCGGGAAGAGCGTCAGCAGGCCGCTGATTTCAGAAAGGGACTTTTCCTTTTCGCGCACGATGCGCAGAATCTGCAGGGCAGCCAGCAGGCCGTCGCCGGTGGTGCTGAAACGCCTGAAGATAAGGTGTCCGGACTGTTCGCCGCCAAAGAGCACGCCCTCGCGGCGCATCATCTCCATGACATAGCGGTCGCCAACCTTGCTGCGCAGCATGCGCCCGCCCTGCTCCTTCATGAAGATTTCCAGGGCCAGGTTGCTCATGACAGTAGCCACAATGGCCTTGCCAGGCAGCCTGTCGCGATCCATGAGGTCGCGGGCGCACATGGCCATAAGCTGGTCGCCGTCCAGGACATGGCCGTGCTCGTCAGCCATAATCAGCCTGTCGGCATCGCCGTCCAGTGCTATGCCCAGATCGGCACGCACCTCGCGCACCTTGGCGGCCATGGTCTCTGGATGCAGGGCGCCGACATGGTCATTGATATTGGTGCCGTTGGGCTGGGTGCCTATGCAGATGACCTCGGCCCCGAGCTCTTCCAGGGCCAGCGGTGCCACCTTGTAGCTTGCGCCGTTGGCACAGTCCACCACAATGCGCAGTCCTGACAGCGTCATGCCGGCAGGAAAGCAGCTTTTGGTGTAGACGATGTAGCGGCCGCCTGCATCTTCAATCTTGCTGGCACGCCCCACCTTGTCGCAGTCCGGATAGGGCCAGCGGAAATCCTGGTCCAGCACCATGGCGGCAATGGCATCTTCCTTTTCGTCAGGCAGCTTGAAGCCTTCTGCATCAAAGAACTTGATGCCGTTGTCCATAAATGGATTGTGGGAAGCCGAGATGACCACGCCGAAATCGGCGCGCATGCTCCTGGTCAGAAAAGAGATGGCAGGAGTAGGCAGGGGCCCTGTCATGATGACATGCATGCCCGAGGCGCAAAGCCCGGCAGTCAGGGCCGATTCAAACATATAGCCAGAGAGGCGCGTGTCCTTGCCGATAACGACCTTGTTCTGGCAGTTGGGCATCTTCTTGAAGTACGATCCCGCTGCCAGCCCCAGGCGCAGGGCGACATCCACGGTCATGGGATAGGTATTGGCCCTGCCCCGCAAGCCGTCCGTGCCAAATAAGCGTTCTGACATGGCTGCTGCTCCTTAATGCCCTTAGGCCTTTTTTCCGCTCTTGCCGTTCTTGCCGGCTGCCTGTTTCACAGCGGCAGCGATAAATTCCCTGAACAGGGGATGCGGCTGCATGGGACGGGACTTGAATTCAGGATGGAACTGGCAGCCGACAAACCAGGGATGGTCCTTCAGCTCCACGATTTCCACCAGGCTCTTGTCAGGGGAGAGGCCGCTGTAGACAAGGCCTTTTTCTTCAAGAAGGTCCTTGAAGGCATTGTTGAATTCATAGCGGTGGCGGTGGCGTTCCTGCACGTTCTCGGTCTTGTAGGCCTCAAAGGCCTTTGTATCGGGCATGACGGTGCAGGGATAGGCGCCGAGGCGCATGGTGCCGCCCTTGTCGCTGCCCTCGTCGCGGCGGGCCACGTGGCGGGTGTGCACGTCGTACCACTCGGTCATAAGGTAAATGACCTTGCTGGGCGTATTCTTGTCAAATTCCTCGGAATTGGCGTCCTTCAGGCCTGCCACATTGCGGGCAAACTCGATGACGGCGCACTGCATGCCGAGACAGATGCCGAAGAAGGGTATCTTGTGCTCCCTGGCATAGCGTATGGCAGCAACCTTTCCTTCCACGCCGCGGTAGCCGAAGCCGCCAGGCACAAGAATGCCGTCCACGCCGTCAAAGAACGAGGCTGCAGTCTTGTCGTCCACGTTCTCGCTGTTGACGTAGCGCAGGTTGACGGAAACCCTGTTGGCAAGGCCGCCGTGGACAAGGGCTTCATGCAGGCTCTTGTAGGCTTCCTTGAGATCGACATACTTGCCGACGATGGCAATGGTAACCTGGCCCTGGGGAGAGGCAAAATTTTTCAGCATCTGCCGCCAGTCCTCAAAATGGGCATTGCGGGCAGGCAGGCGCAGCAATATGGCCACCTTCTGGTCAAAGCCTTCCTCAAAGAAGGTCATGGGCAGCTCGTAGATGTTGGCCACGTCCGTGGAGCAGAAGACCGCGTCCTTTTCCACGTTGCAGAAAAGGGCAATCTTGGCGCGCAGATCGTCGGGCACAGGCTGCTCGCAGCGGCAGAGGATAATGTCCGGCTGGATGCCGATGGAGAGCAGCTCCTTGACGCTGTGCTGGGTGGGCTTGGTCTTGTATTCGCCGGCAGCACGCAGGTACGGCACCAGGGTCAGGTGGATGTTCAGGCAGTTGTCGCGGCCAAGCTCGGAGCGGAGCTGGCGGATGGCTTCCAGGAAGGGCAGGCCCTCGATGTCGCCCACTGTGCCGCCGATTTCGATGATGGCCACGTCAGGGGCATCCTCGCCCTCGCCCAGGGCCAGGACAAAGCGCTTGATCTCGTCCGTCACATGGGGAATGACCTGGACAGTGGCGCCCAGGTAGTCGCCGCGGCGTTCCTTGGCGATGACATTGTTGTAAATGGCGCCGGAGGTCGTATTGTTCTTGTGGGAAAGCGATATATTAAGGAAGCGCTCGTAGTGCCCCAGATCGAGGTCGGTCTCTGCGCCGTCGTCAGTGACAAACACCTCGCCGTGCTGGAAGGGGTTCATGGTTCCGGGATCCACGTTGATATAGGGATCCAGCTTCTGAATGGTCACCGAGATATTGCGGGCCTTGAGCAGGGCCCCGAGAGAGGCTGCAGCCAGCCCTTTGCCAAGGGAAGAAAGCACACCGCCCGTCACAAAAATAAACTTCGTCTTCACACTACTCTCCGACAGCAGAAAATCGCAGAAAATTACTGGTTAGGCTTTGGCAAGCCCAGGGACAAACGGCAAATGGCTTCATGCGGCCTGCAAGGCATATGTGCCGCAACGGGCAAAAAGCCCGTCCGGCTGACAACAAGCGTCTGTCCGCCCATATTCAAACTGACTTTCTATATACCAATTCACAAGACTATGCTAGTTTGACTGACAGCACTTATATGATGTAATATAGTTTTTCTTAGTATCCAAAGTGCCGCATATCCTCCCTTTTTCAGGCATACTGCACTGCCTGCCGGGGGAAACGGCACAGCTTTCCTGCGGGCAGCATTTTTTTTTGCAGCCCCTGTCCGGCCATCCTGTCCGGACCAGACTTTCGCAGATAATTTGCGGATAATTCATACAGCCATTCGGAGGAGCTTCTTTTCCATGGGCAGAGTAAATACACTGGTAATCATGGGCTACGGCACCAACTCCCATGAAGAGACAGCCTATGCTGCACGTCAGGCCGGATCAGACAGGACTGACATCGTCTTTTTCTCTGACATTGTCGCCGGACGGGTCAGCCTGGATGACTATGATTTTCTCATCTTTCCCGGCGGCTTCCTTGACGGTGACGATCTGGGCGCGGCACAGGCTGCCAGCATGCGCTGGCGCTACATGCACGATGCAGGCAATGTCCCGCTCACGGACCGCCTGCGCAAGTTCCGCAATGACGGCCGCCTGATTCTGGGCATATGCAACGGCTTCCAGCTGCTGGTAAAGCTTGGCATCCTGCCTGGCTTTGACGGACAGTTCGCCCGCCAGGTTTCCCTGGGGCACAACAACTCCATGCGTTTTGAAGACCGCTGGGTGCGCCTGGCTGCCAACAAGAAGAGCCCCTGCATCATGACGAAAAACCTGCCGCTCATGAGCATGCCCGTGCGCCATGGCGAGGGCAGGCTCGTCCCTGCCTCGCAGGAAGTGCTCGAACGCCTGCAAAAGGAAGAGCTCATTGCCCTGCGCTATGCCGATCCGGCCACAGGGGAGCCCACGGCTGAATATCCGTACAATCCCAACGGCTCGGCAGACAATGCTGCCGGCCTGACCGATCCGACAGGCTGCGTCCTCGGGCTTATGCCGCATCCCGAGGCCTTCAACCACGTTACCAACCATCCAGGCTGGACCAGGGACGAGCTTGACGCCCCGGGCACCATGCTTTTCCTGAATGCCGTCCAGCATCTGAGAGGACTGTAGAAATTAAGAGGTCTGCAGGCTGAAAGGCCTGTAAACAGGGAGGTCTGTACAATCATGGACTTTGATCTCGTAACCAGGGCCATCGAAGCCATTGCACCGCTTTCAGGTGCCGCTTCCTGGGACATGTCAGGAATACAGGTGGCTTCCAGGCGCTCCGAAATAAAGACACTGGCCGTTGCACTGGATCCCACGCCGTCCACGGTAAGGCAGGCCCTGGACCAGGGTGCCGACATGCTGCTGACGCATCACCCGCTTTCCCTGACCCCGCAGCTGCCTTCGCATCTGGACAAGTATCATGAAGTGCTCTCAATGCTCTTCAGAGACGACGTCTCCCTGTATGCTGCCCACACATCCCTTGACGTGCAGCCCGACGGCCCTGCCGGCTGGCTGGCACGGCACCTCTGCCTCAGGCATCCTGCCTTTTTGCAGCAGACGGGCGAAAAATCCGGCTTCGGGCTGGCAGGAAGCCTGCGCGAGGAAATACCTTTCCGCGATCTTCTGAAAAAGCTCGGAGAGCGCATTGACCTTTCCTGCGCCGTGCTCATCGGGGATATGCCCGAGACAGTAAAGCGCATCGCCTACTGTACCGGATCCGGCTCCTCGCTGATGCGGGATGCCTGGACACAGAAAGCCGATGTGTATATTACCGGCGATGTCAAATATCACGCAGCTCTGGACTGCACCGGGTGTATCCTGGATGTGGGGCACCACAGCCTGGAAGAGGAAATGATGCATGAGATGCAGGCCATCCTGGCAAGACGCCTGGACGGCAGCGTCAACGTCTTCTTTATTCCCTCAAGCTCCCCGTTCCACAGTGTCAGCGGCTTGTGCTAACAATAATATAATTTAAGGATACAGTATGTCTCAAACATCGGATTCAAATGCCATCTACCTTGCCCAGATTCACCAGCTTAAAAATCTGCAGAAGGTGGACGACGAAATTCACGAGATAGAGAAATCCCTGGAAAAGGGCCCCAAGGAACTTGAGAAGGTAGAAGCCCAGTTTGCCCGCGTGCAGGAAATCCGCAACAGGATCCAGGAAAAGCTGGACCACCTGCAGAAGCAGAAGCAGCAGCTGACCCGCGAGAGCGAGGAAGAGTACGAGCGCCAGAAGAAGAGCAAAGACAAGCTGATGGCCACCGGCAACGAGCGCGAGTACAATGCTGTCACCCGCGAAATTGACAGCATAGAGAAGTCAGCCCAGGTGCGCGAGCAGGAGCTCACTGCCATCCAGGAAGAGCTGAATACGCAGAATGCGATGCTTGACGAGACGCAGAAGGAATACATCGACCTCCAGGTCGAGGTAGAAAGCCTGCGCAGCAAAATCGAGAAGACCCAGGCTGAGGCGGAACGCACGCTGAAAAAGCTGCGTAAAAGGCGTACCGAATGCACCCAGGACATCTCCCGTCCCATCCTGCAGCGCTATGAATTTATCCGCGAACGCCTTGAGCATCCTGTCATTGTTGCCTTGAAGGATCCCGTCTGCCCCAGCTGCCATATTTCCGTTCCCCCGCAGACATACAACGACCTTCTGCGCGGCGGCCAGATTATGAGCTGCCCCAACTGCCAGCGCCTTATCGTGTCCTTTGAGGCCTACATCGAGGACGATGAAGAGGCCAAGAAGCAGGCCGCCATTGAAAAGGAGCTGGAAAGGCAGAAGGAACAGGCCAGCGCCAAGACTTCCCACAGGAAGGCTTCCTCCGGCCGCTCCGCTGCCCTGGACAAGGACTACGGCAAGGACGACAGGGACGAAGTGGAATTCGGCCACACCTCCGACGACGAGCTGGATGACGACATGCGCCTGGTCAACCATATTGTCGAAACCGATCTGGACAACCTGTCCCGCAGCGCCGACATCTCCGATCTCACCGGCATGTCCGAAACGACAGGCCTGACCGATCTTGGCGGCGATTCCGAAAGCAGCGACAAGGACAACTAGCCACTATATTCTGAGAGCCGGACAGACCGCCGCTGCAGACATTTGTCTGGGGAGGAAAGTCCGGGCTCCGCAGGGCAGGACGCCGGGTAACACCCGGGAGGGGCAACCCTCTGACAGCGCCACAGAAAGCAGACCGCCCGGCAACGGGTAAGGGTGAAACGGCGGTGCAAGAGACCACCAGCTGCGCCAGCAATGGCGCAGGCTAGGCATACCACGTCCGGAGCAAGACCAAATAGGGAAGGAGGCCTGCCCGGCCATATTCCTTCCGGGTAGGTTGCTGGAGGGTACGGGTAACCGTGCTCCAAGAGGAATGGCGGTCCTGCAGGCTCAGGCCTGCACGACAAAACCCGGCTTATCGTCTGGCTCTCTTTTTTTTCAGGGCCGGGGACTGACATGTTCCCGGCCTTTTTTTGTATCAAGGAGTAAGCAGTGAAGCAGGCTGGTGAAAACTGGTTTATCCTGCTGGCAGCAGGCAAAGGCTCAAGGATGGCCGAGGCTGCGGGATGCCCCAAGCAGTTCATCACGGTAGGAGATGTTCCCCTCTACTGGCTCTCAGTCCGCACGGCTGCCGCTACCGGCCGCATACAGGGCATAGTCCTGGTCTTTCCCGAAGGCACCTTTGCTGAAAGCAGGGCCCAGGCTGAGAAACTTCTTGCCGCAGAGCCCCTGCCGGTTGAACTTCGCTTTGCAAAAGGAGGCCCCCGCAGGCAGGACAGCGTGTACAGCGGACTGCTGGCGGTGCCGCCGGACTGCAGCCATGTCCTGGTCCACGATGCCGCCCGCCCCTTCTTCACTGCCACGCTGGCAGGCAGGCTTCTTGATACCCTTGAAAGAGGCAATTGCGCCGTCATCCCGGGCCTTGCCGTAACAGACACCATCAAGCGCACTGACAAAGACGGCCGCGTGACTGATACCCCGCCAAGGGCAGAGCTTAAGGCCGTCCAGACGCCGCAGGCCTTTGACTTCAGGGCCCTGCTCGATGCCCATGACCATAACAAAAAGGGACAGGACTGCGATGTCACGGACGATGCCCAGATCATGGAGCAGGACGGCAAGGCAGTCGTCGTTATTGACGGAGAGGAGCGCAACATGAAGATTACCCATCCTGCCGATCTTGAACGCCTGCAGGGACAGCCTGCCCTGCCAGTCCCCTGCACCGGCTTTGGCTACGACGTGCACAGGTACGGCGGCACAAGGCCCCTTGTGCTGGCTTCTGTTGCCATTCCCTGCGAGTATGCTGTCGAAGCGCACTCCGACGGGGACGTGGTGCTGCATGCCCTTATGGACGCCCTGCTCTCCCTGGCAGGGCTTGGCGACATAGGAATGCTCTTCCCTGACACGGATCCGGCCTACGACGGGGCAGATTCTGCAAAGCTGCTTGAGGTTGTCATGCAGAGGCTTAGGGAGAAGGACATACGGCTGACCCATGCCGATGTCACAGTCGTTGCCCAGAAGCCAAAGATCAGCCCGTACAAGGAAGCCATGCGGGAACGCCTCTGCGCCCTGCTGGGTCTTCCTGCAAGCCATGTAAATGTCAAGGCGACAACAGAAGAAAAGCTGGGCTTTACCGGAGCCTTGCAGGGCATCAAGGCCTATGCCGTTGTCAGCGGGCTGAGCGCATGCTGAGTGCGGCAAAGCAAATAAAGAAAGGGCAGGATCCTGTTTTCAAGGAACCTGCCCTTTTCTTTTTGCAGGGACGTTTTTTACTTGATGTTCTTTGTCTTGGACCAGCGCAAAAAGCCTTCATTCAGCTTGTCGTCGCCAGGATTCCAGCAGTTTCTGCGGTTATGGCTGACTACGCAGATGCCCTTGGACGGCACGCCGCCATAGCTTGGCACTTTCAGCACATAGGCTTCGTTGGGGCCCATCTTGCGCACCATTACCGGCTCCTGGCCCTCGGTAAGCTCATGCCCGTCGTAATGAAGGTCATACACTTCAAGGACGGCATCATGATCCAGCGGCATGATGGCATAGGCATCCTCGCCCTCATGCAGGGGGGCTGTTTCGCCGACAAAATTGACAAGCCCGAGCGAGAGCTGCATGGCAGGCAGCTCGGTCTGGTTTTCCAGATGGCGGATGAGCGTCATGGGAGGCTTGGAGGACAAAACAGGCTGCTCATGGCCGCATGCCTCTGCTGCAGCCTTTTGCTCCGGCTGCCTGGCAGCGTCCTTTTTTGCAGAATCAGCTTTGGAAGTAACATTGGGTGCGGCAGATGCCGCACTTTCAGATGCTGCCGGTGCAGCAGCTGGTGCGGCCGGCGATGCTGCAGCTGAAGCCGCAGACGATGCCCCTGCCTCTGTCTTTTGCCCTGCTGCAGCTTCAGCCTGGGCAGGGACTGCAGCTCCGGTTCCTTCATTCAATGCCATGGCATTGAGAGGAGCCAGCAGAAACGATATGGCCAGCAGGCCGTTGAAGCACTGCGTTTTGACGAAACTTTGCACCTGCATTCCTCCTTAAGGCATTTGCTGTTTTATAGCACAGCCTCAGACGATGGAAAAGGCAAAATTATTGTACCAGGGCGGTCCGGCTTAGCGGACGGAGCAGACGCCGGCATCCTGCAGGGCCCGGGCTGCCGCACTCTGCTCGGCTTTTTTCCAGCTGGACCCTTCTGCCTCAAAGGTTTTCCCGTCCGGCAGGCGCACGCTGACGGTAAACGACCGTGCATGTGCCGGCCCTGTTGCAGCCAGCTCGTTATAGACAGGACGCTCCCCGCCAAACCTGTGCTGCGTGTATTCCTGCAATTTTGACTTGTAGTCCAGGCCCTTTTTTCCTTCATTGGGATCGTCAGGCCAGAGAGTCTTGAAGACTCTGGCTATCACCTTCTGTGCGGCAGCATAGCCGCCGTCCTGATATACGGCGGCAATAACGGCCTCAAAGACATCGCTTAAGACAGTGTCGCGGCTGCGCCCGCCCTGGCCTTCCTCTCCCCTGCCAAGCCGTATCAGCCTGTCCAGGCCGGTTTCCCGGGCCCTTTGTGCAAGGGAGGTCGTGTTGACCAGATCCGAGCGCAGGCGGGTCATGTCGCCTTCCCTGGTTGACGGGAAACGGCTGAACAGTTCCCAGGAAACACAGAGCTCGACAACGGCGTCGCCCAGAAATTCCTGGCGCTCGTTATGAACAAGGCCTCCGCCTGTCTCGTTGGCAAAGGAGGAATGCGTCAGGGCAGTTTCAAGCAGGGACAAGTCAGTAAAATGATAGCCAAGAACATGCTCAAGGGTACGCACTTCTTCCTCTGACAGGGCTTCCTTCCTGCGATCCTCCTTGTTCCTGTCCGTTCCTCCTGCATCAAAGGTGCCTGCGTCAGACAGGTGGACATTGACGGTAACAGACAGCGTCTTGCCTTTTCCGGGCACTATCACCCCGTTGCAGGCGGGAGCCTCCACGGTCACTGCCTGCTGCGTGCCTTCCTGCAGTTCTGCCATGCACCCGGAATCTGCCCCGGCGCCGGGATCCTGCGGCAGGACAGCCTTGAAAACAAATGCTGTCACGTTCTGGGCAGCACTGAAGCCGCCGTCCTCAAATACGGCAGCCATGACGGCCTCAAAGACATTGCTTAACACAATGTCGCTGTTGCGCCCGTCACTGATTTCTTCTGTCTTTCCAAGCCTTGCCAGCCTGTCCAGCCCTGTTTCCCGGGCTCTTTGGGCAAGAGCGGCAGTACTGACCAGTTCAGTACGCAGGCGGGTCAATTCGCCTTTTCCTGCTTCGGGGACACGGCGGTACAGTTCCCAGGAAACACACAGATCGATAACGGCATCGCCCAGAAATTCCTGACGCTCGTTATGGATAATGCTTCCCTTATGTTCACTGGCAAAGGAAGCGCGGGTCAAAGCCCGCTCAGCCAGGGACACATGCTTAAAATGATAGCCAAGGGCACGCTCCATGTCCTGCACGGATTTTCTGGTCAGACTTATAGTGCTGCAGGGGGCCTGCAACGCCCGTGCTGCCGCATTCTGTCCAGCTCTTTTCCAGCTGGACCCTTCAGCCTCATACGTCTTTCCGTCCGGCAGGCGGACACTGACAACAAACGGCGGCTGTGCATGGCCTGGTCCGGTTGGATTCTGCTTGGTATAGACAGGAGGCTTGCCGCTGTACGTCTGCACTGAAAAAGCATGCAGCTTTGTCTTGTACTCCGGTGTTGCCTGCCCTTCCTCAGGTTCCAGCGGCCAGACAGGCGTAAAGACATGCTTCAGAACCTTTTGCGATTCAGCATAACCGCCATCTTCATATACGGCAGCCATGACGGCCCTGAAGGCACCACTTAAAACGGTATCGCTCCTGCCTTCGCCAGATGCTTTTTCGCCAGCGGCAAGGCTTATCAGCCTGTCCAGCCCGATTTCACAGGCTCTTTGTGACAGGGATCCGGTGCTGGCCATCTCTGAACGAATCCGGGTCATGCCGCCTTCCGTGGCTGCAGGAAAACAGCTGTACAGTTCGCTGGAAGTGCACAGCTTGACAACGGCACCACCAAGAAATTCCTGCCGCTCGCCGAACAGGCGGTCCTCTCCTGTCCCGTCAGCACAGGACTGATGCGGCAGATAGTTTTCAATCAGGGACAAGTTGCTGAAATGATAGCCAAGAGCGTGTTCAAGGCTGAACACATCTTCCTCGGGCAGGGTATATTTTGTCATCATGGAAATGCTATAATAGGCTATCGGACCAATAGCAAGCAGCACTGGCGCTGTGCTGCGCACTCCGGCTGCATGCAGGCCGGCTCCGGAACAGGCACTGGAAGAAGATGCTTGTCCATGGTATACACTGCTCCGCACAGCCTGTACCGGTCCTTAAGGAAATGAAGCGCATTTCACTGGCACAGGGTCCGGGCATGGGCCAGGCACTTGTTCTCTTTTACTATCAGGAGGAAATAAACAATGGCTGCTTATACAGTTTCCATGGTCAAGCTTGTCTCAGGCGAAATCGTCCTTGGCAAATACGATGCCGAGAAGGATCTTCTTACCGATGTTGTCACCCTTCAGAACGTGCCCACCCAGCAGGGCATGCAGATGCTCCTGGCTCCTTACGGCTTCCCCTTTGAAAACACCTTTGACGCAGCCATTGAAGGCCGCTTCATTATGTACCGCTTCAAGGAAACCGCCAAGGAACTGGAAGACAAGTACATCGAAGTGACCACCAACCTTTCTGTCAGCTCCCACCTGGGCAAGATCCACTTTGGCGCAGCCCAGGGTGCTGCCGGCGGTTCCGGCCTCATCAAGTAGCACAGTACAGATCACAAATCTGACATACACCGGCAGGCGCCAGGCATCTGGCGCTTTCCTCTTCTTTTTTTCCTTCCCAACCGAAGCCCACGGAAGCACATCATGCGCGAACTGCTTGCCAAACTGCCCAATCCCAGCCGCTATCTCGGCATAGAACAGGGATCCGTACACAAGGATCCCGCCTCTGTCACAGTCCGCTTTGCATTATGCTTTCCAGACAAGTATGAAGTGGGCATGTCGCATCTGGGCTCAAAAATCCTGTACGGCATTCTCAACGATCATCCTTCATGGTGGGTTGAACGCTGCTATGAGCCCGATTTTGAGGGAACAAGCATCCTGAAGGAAAGCGGCACGTACCTGGCCACGCTGGAATCGGACCTGCCCCTGTGCAAGGCGGATATCGTCGGCTTCTCCATCACGCATGAGATGTGCTACACGGACATCCTCAACATGATGGATCTGGGCGGCATCCCCCTGCACACAAAGGACAGGCCGGAAGACTTAAGAAAGTGCCCCCTTGTAATGGCAGGCGGCGGCGCTGCCATCTCGGCAGAGCCCATGGCCCCGTTCCTGGACTGCGTTGTCCTCGGCGACGGCGAGGAAACCATGGTCGATCTGCTGGACCATTTTGAAAAGGCCAGGGACCGCGGCGCCACAAGGTCCGAGCTTCTGCGCGAGCTGGCATATGTGCCGGGCATTTATGTGCCATCCCTCTTTGAAGCGGATGAAAACAATGTCTGCCACCCTCTTCTGCCGGACATGCCTGTTCCTACCAGGCGCATCGTGGCCGACTTTGACAAGGCAGTCTATCCTACAAAGCAGGTTGTCCCCCTGGCTACAGTGCACAACCGCCTTTCCCTGGAAATAGCCAGGGGCTGCACAAGGGGATGCCGCTTCTGCAATGCAGGCTATGTGTACAGGCCTTCCCGCGAAAGGCAGGTACAGACAATAACGGAAACGCTCAGCCAGTGCCTGAAGGAAACAGGCTTTGACGAAATCGGCTTTCTGGCCTTAAGTGCCGGCGACTATTCTGCCCTCAAGCACCTTTCCGGCACTGTGCTGGACCAGTGTGCAAGAGAGCAGGTCTCGCTCTCCCTGCCCTCCCTGCGCGTGGGATCCATTGACGACAGCATCATGGAGCGCATGTCCAAGATACGGCGCACAGGCGTAACCCTGGCACCGGAAGCAGGATCCCAGAGGCTGCGCGATGTCATCAACAAGGGCATTACCGAGGAACAGCTCATTACCCATGTCCAGAAGCTCATCGAGTACGGCTGGCGCCAGGTCAAGCTGTACTTTATGATAGGGCTGCCTACGGAAACGACCGAGGACCTGCTGGCCATAGTGGATCTGTGCCGCAAGGTGCGCGAGGCAGGCGGGCGCGGCTGTCCCAAGCTCAGCGTGACGGCAGCCATCTCGCCCTTTGTGCCCAAGCCGTATACGCCCTTCCAGTGGGAAGACCAGATCGATCTGGATGAAATAAACCGGCGCATTCACATTATTCTCACTGAATTCAAGCAGATACGCGGCCTGACCCTGCGCTGGCACGAGCCCAAGGTCAGCCATCTTGAGGGCATATTGTCCAGAGCCGGGCGCGATATGTCCTGCGTTGTCGAAAGCGCCTACCGCAAGGGTGCCATTCTCACCGGCTGGATGGAGCATTTTGCACTTGAGCCCTGGCTTGAGGCCCTGAAGGAGCATGGCTTTGATCCGCAGGAGTGCATCAAGGGTCGCCCTGTTGAACAGGTGCTGCCCTGGTCGCATATCGAGGGCGGCGTCAGTACCGAATTTCTGCTCAGGGAACGGCAAAAGGCCTTCAATGGCAAAACCACAGAGGACTGCCGCTACCATGCCTGCGGCAATTGCGGCGCCTGTGACCGCGGCAAGCTGAAAAGCCGCCTTGTATGCGGCAATGACACAGAAAAGATTACAAACAGGCTTGTCCTGCCCCAGAGGGACCAGGTGCCCAACCAGCCGGCACGCGATGAAAACGGGCGGCTTCTGGTGCGGGAAATCAAGGTTACGCCGCCAAAGCCTGCGCCCGAGCTCATCGTCAGGGCCCAGACCCTGCGTGTCTGGCATGAAAAGCTGGACAGATCCTGCTGGATATCGCAGCTGGAACTGCAGGCTGTGCTGGACAGGGCGCTGCGCAAGGCCTGCATTCCCATGGCCTATTCCCAGGGATTCCATCCCCTGCCGCTGGTGAGCTTTGGCAGGGCCCTGCCTGTGGGCGTGGAAAGCCTGTGCGAATGGTTTTCGCTCTGCCTGCGCGAGGAGTGCGTGCCGGAAGACATTATTGAGAGGCTCAATCCCTGCCTGCCCATGGGGCTTCGCGCCTACAAGGCTGTCCCTGTGCCCTTCAAGGAGCGCACCACGCTGGCCTTTGCCGAGCACTTCAGCCTCATCCCTGCAAAGGACGGCGGGCTGACAGACATGGCCGGTCTTTTTGCGGATTTTCTGAAGCAGGATGAATTTCTCTTTACGCGCGAGACCAAGAAAGGGCCGCGCACAAGCAACGTGCGTGCTCTGGTGCAGGACTGCCGCCTTACAAACGCCCTGCCCAAACCTGCTCTCACTATTGCCTGTTCATGGGAAGAAGGCTACCTTTCCCCGCGTCATATCTGCCAGGCAGTACTGGCACCATTGGGAGAGGACTTCCTGACAAAGCTTCAGATTATCAAAACGGCACAGCAGCTGCCCGGACAGCCCCTTGAGGAGGGAGAAAATGGGACGCGATAAAACTGACACTTGGTTCTTTTTCGGTGACAGCGTCACTCTTGGCGTCAATGACACGGAATGCCTGGGCGGCTTTGTTTCCAGGCTGGCCATGCTCGGGGCACAGAACGGCTTTTACGAACTGCCGCCTGCCACTTTTTACAACCTTGGAGCCCGCAGGCAGAAGATAGCGCAGATTTGCGACCGCTTCGAGGCTGAGTACACAGCCCGCCTCATGCCCGGCATATGCTCGCGCCTGGCTTTCTGCACGGGAACGGTCGATACCATGTCAGGAACTGCCCTTGCGGACGTCAGAAACGACCTCTCAAGGCTTCTTGGCAGGGCAAAAGAGATAGCCCCTGTTCTCTTTATCTGCCCGCCGCCTGCTGCCGCTGAGGCTGTCAATCAGAAACTGAAGAATTTCACGCTGATTGCCCAGGATATCTGCGCCAGCATCAACGTGCCCTGCGTCAATATTTTTGACGAGCTTCTGGAAAAGGGCCTGCCGTCGCTGATTACGGATGCCGTCCATCCCGGACCCGAGGGCAATGCCCTTGTAGCCAGGACTCTTTTTGACAAGCCCCAGGTCAGGACGTTTCTTACTGTCAGCGACTGATATTGTTTTGCATATGGATGACGCACAGGGATGCCTTTCCGGCACCCTTGTGCCGGCTCATCAGACGAAGATAAACGGAGAAAGATATGGCCGGCCTTCTGCCATTTGACGAATCAGAGCAGGAAAATCTCCAGGACAAAATCCGCACCCTGACCACGGAACAGCTCATGATCTGCTGGGAACGCGTGCAAATGCTTCTCACTTCCATGCAGAGCGCGCTGCCTGACGACTGCCATCTGGAGTTTCGCGGCGAAAACCAAATCATCACGGAACTGCTGCGCCGGTCGATAGCGGGAGAGTCCCTTGCCGAAAGCTGCCTGCCGCGCTGCGACGACAGCGACGATATTGATGAAAGCAGCAGGACTGCACAAAAATAGCGCTACATCAGAACATGCGCCTTTCCGGCGGGACGCCTGCCCGGGACTCGGGACGCCTACATCAGCAGAAGCAGGGCGCCTGCTGTAATAAGCAGGCCTCCGGCAATGGTTTTTGCTGTCAGGGCTTCTCCCAGGAAGAGAAAGCCCAGCAGCATGGCAATGGGCACGCTGAGCTTGTCC
>CAVJEZ010000023.1:0-15890 GCA_963648625.1 Odoribacter splanchnicus | reverse complement strand
GGACAGGCTTCCATGACCATTGCCGTCACCAACCTTATGAGCCTCTTCTCCCTTTCAGGTATGCTTATGCTCTTGCAGCACTTAGGCTACCTCGCCCTGTAAGGCTGGCTTTTTTTATAAGGCTGCCTCCCCCTGCGGTCCTTTCCCTTCATGCCGGCATCAAACCGGTTCTTTGCTGAGGAAAACTAAAGACATGCTCACCATCATTTCTACAGTTGTTCCTATCTTTGTCATCATCCTGGCAGGCATTATTGTAGAAAAACTTGACTTTATGCCTGAGAACTCCGTCCGCATCCTGAGCATCTTTTCCATCAACATCTGCTTTCCCTGCCTGCTTTTCCACATCATGTGCACAACGCCGCTTGACAGCATGGGCTCCTGGAAATGGTGGCTTGGCATCCTGGCAGTGCAGTGGCTTGGCTTCTTCATTATCTATCTTTTTGGGAAACTGCGCGGCGAAAAGGACAAGGATGCCGTTTTGCACGGCCTGGTGGTAGCCTTCTGCAATGCCGGCTTTGTGGGGCTGCCCATCATCATGAGCGTCTTTCACCAGGACAAGACCGCCCTCTCGGTGGCCGGCGTCATGATCGTGGCCAGCAACACCATCGTCATCATAGCCCAGACCATGCTTGTGTCCGACATGGCAAAGGAAAGGAAGGCAAGGGAAAGGGCAGAATCTGGCAATGATTCAGTGCCCGTGGAAGAAGAAAAGACCTTTTTGCAAAAACTCGGCTTCTTCCTGCGCACCTATATCTTAAGCAACGGCATTTTCATGGGCGTGCTCTTAGGCCTTGCCGTGTCAGCCTCAGGACTCAAGATCTGGCAGCCGCTGGACAAGGCTGTCTCCATGCTTGGGTATATTTCGCCTACCTGCATGCTCTTTACCCTGGGCCTGGGCTTAAGGCCCGACGTGGCCAGGGCTCTTTCCACGCACAGCATCCATGCCGGCCAGCAGGTCATGCTCATCCTGCTGCGCCTTGCAGGCCTGCCGCTCCTGACGCTGCTTGTCCTCTCCCTGCTTGACATTGATCCTTTGTGGATCAGCGTCAGCACCATCATGACGGCCACAGGCTGCGCCATCTTCACGGCTACGCTGGCCCAGATTTACCAGGCCGATCCCGGCGGCTGCGCCCTGTCAGTCTCCCTCACCAACATCCTCAGCATCGTCTCCATCTCGGCCACGCTTATGCTGCTGTGCTACATGGGGCTTCTGCCCTCGCTCAGCCTCTAGGCGCGTCTTTAAGCGCATATACGGAGGCGCATTCACAGAGGCGCATTCACGGAGGCACAGTGCCGGCAGGAACGCTGCCAACCTGCCGGAATATATGATATATTTATTTATCCGTATATCCGCATTAATCAATATGCCGGCACTGGCCATCTTGTGAAGGAAAGGACATTTTGCTAGAAGGATAATTTGCATTCTTGTGACAGCTGAGAGGCGGCTATGGGGCAGGACATTTTTGATCTGATATTTATCCTCATCATATTTTTCTTCACCATCAGGGGGTATTTCAACGGCCTCATCGGCGAGGTGGCAGCCATTGTCTCCCTGGTCGGCGGCTTCTGGGTTGCCCATACCTTTCATCCCCTGCTGGCAAAGCAGCTTACCTTTATAGCCGAGCCCGCCTGGCGCACCATGGCGGCCTATGTCCTGCTCTTTGTCGCCATTGTCATAGCGGTTGCCCTGCTTGCCAGGCTTTTGCAAAGGCTCATGCGCTTTGCCTTTGCCTCATGGATGGACCGCCTTGGAGGCGGATTGTTCGGACTGGCCAAGGGCATACTGCTCTGCTCGCTGGTCTTTATCCTCATGGGCAAATTCTTTTCCAACCTGGACTTCTACAAAAACTCCCGTGTCCGGCCATATATGACAGTTTTCACGGAACAGTTCCGTGCGGCGCTTCCGGCGGACATCAAAAAACGCTTTTCCCTGTAATACCTTTGTATTACGCACCTTCTCTTCATTTCTTCTCTTCTTCATTCCGGTCTTCATTCCGGACAGGGTACGATTATGGCTGATGATGATAAAATGGCACTGGAAGAACTGCGCTCCGTCATTGCAAGGCTTACAGCCCCTGACGGCTGCAAGTGGGACAGGGTCCAGACTCCCGAGACTCTCACCGAATACGTCATTGAGGAAAGCCACGAGCTGGTCAGCGCCATCCGCGCCCATGATGCCGACGAAGTCTGCGAGGAGCTGGGCGACGTGGCCTTTTTGCTGCTCTTCATCACGCATCTTTTTGAAAGGGAAGGCAGGTTTACGCTGGCAGACGTCTTCAAGAAATGTGCGGCCAAGATGATACACCGCCATCCCCATGTCTTTGCCGGTGCCACCTTTGCCAACCTGGAAGAGCAGCTTAAGGCCTGGGAACAGCTCAAGAAGGAAGAGCATGAATCCGAGGGGCGTCCTACCGGCGTCTTTGACTCCCTGCCCCGCGGCCTTGAGCCCCTGGCAAGGGCCTACCGCATCCATTCCAAGGCGGCCAGGCACGGCTTTACCTGGGAATCCACCGAAGACGTGGAGCAGCAGGTGGAAACCGAATGGCTTGAATACATGGATGCCGTTGAAAGAAAGGATGCTGACAGCGTCTCCCATGAGCTGGGCGACCTGCTTTTCAGCATCGTCGAGCTGGGAAGAAGGCACGGCTTAAAGGCCAATGCCGAGCTGGATGCAGCCAACCAGCGCTTCCTGTCGCGCTTTGCCCATATAGAGGAAGGCGCCCGCAAGGCAGGCAAGGAGCTCAAGGACATGACGCTGGGCGAGATGGACGCCCTCTGGAACGAGGCCAAGGCCATGGAGCACGATGCGGCCGACGCCTCCACAGCCTGCCCGACTGCGCAGAAAACAGGCGCAGATGACGGCGCAGATGGCAAGAAATAGCGCTGTCCGCAGAATGCTGCGGGCATCCGGCTGCGCAGCCCTGAGCCTGCTGCTTGCAGCAGGCCTTGTCTCCTGTACTGCCAAGACACATGGCAAAAAGGCCGGAACGGACAGCCCTGCCCTGCTTCTTTCGCCTGACAGGAACATGGCAGAGCAGGAAGGCGGCCGCATCAGCCCTGTGTACGAGCAGTGGCTGTACAAGCAGTCCATGCTGGCCGCTGCCGAAAAATGCACCGCCGAAATCTCGGGATCACGGCTGCTCTGGCGCCACAGCGCAGCTTCCAAGGACGCAGGCCCTGTGAACAGGGCAGCCCCCACCTGGCTTGTGGCCAGTATGGCACAGCCTGGAAAGCCGTCCCTGGCCAGTCTTAAAAAGGCCCTCCCTTCCCTGGCAGCCAGGGGAATAGGCGGCATCTGGCTTGACTGCGTCATGGAGGGCGATTCTGCCTGGACTCCTGAATCAGCCCAGGGGCCGTACCGCCAGGCAGGAATACAGCTGGCCAAGAGTGCCGGATCCGAGGACGATCTGGCAGACCTTGTCCGCGCCATGCAGGAAGCATCCGTGCAGTGCGGCATGGATACCGTGCCCATGGCCACGGGCTTCGGCCCTGACTTCATGCTGCAGGCAAGGGGATCGGCGGCTTTGCGCGGCATGTACGTCATGGCCGAGATACCGTCAGACAGCTGGACGATGCTGCCGCAGGCAAAACGCCCCTGGGACTGCAAAAGGCTGCCGGAAGAAATTAGTCAGAAGCTTGTGCAAAAAGGAGTGCTGCCAGGCCCACTGCGCCAGGAAGCAATGCCTGATGCCAATACCTTCTGGGCCGTTACAGGCCCGGTGCTTGGCACAGACGGCAGGACAAGAAGGCTGGCCTACCGCGCTCTTGACACAGTCTGGAATCCAATCCTCTGCTGGCAGGATCCGGGCAGCGCTGCCAGAAAGACGCTGGCAGGAGCCATCATCAGCGTCACCGGCATGAGGCGCCAGACGCTGGCAGGGCTTTCTGTCAGAGGGCTTGCCGGACTGGATGCGGCATCCGGCTCAATGCAGGGGACTGCGCAAAATACGGCAGAAGAGAAGCGCTTTCCTGCAGACTCAGCCCTGCTGGACATGACGCAGCAGATACACAGATACGGCGGCTGGAGCTTCGTCAGAAACGGCCATGACCTCTCCTGCTCAAGCCAGGCCGAAGGCGATTTTTTCTTTGCCGCAGAGGTGGAAAAAGGGATCACAGAAGCACTTGCCAGCGGGGAAACAGCATCCCTTGCAAAGGCACTGTCTGATCTTCTGTCCGGCCATATACCTGTAAGCCATATGGTTTTCGCAACGCCTGAGAGCCTGCCGCAGATGCAGCCGCAGGCACAGGCAACAGCAGGGACTAATGCTGCAAGGTCAGCTTCAGGCATGAATTACCTGGCCCAGGCCCTGCCGGCAGGACTTCCCGGGCTCTTTTTCATGCGCAGCGGCGCGCCATACCCTGATTATACAGAAGGCAGTGCAGACGACTGCCTGGCCCCTGTCCTCAAAGCAAGGGCAGAGCTTGGCGTTGCCGAAGGCACGCTGAAAACAATACTTGCGCCTGCACCCGGCGTTCTTATTGCTGTAGTCAAACTGCCCGGAAACGGGTATCTTGTGACAGCCCTTAATTTTTCAGACAGAAAAACGACCTGCACTGTACCTCTGCCAGGCGGGTCAGTTTCAGCAGACATCGTATCGCTCACCAGGGGAGCAGAGGCCTCTATTCCTGCAGCCAGCCAGCTGGCGATCTCCCTCAGCCCCCGACAGGCGGCCCATTTCCTTGCGGGCGCCTCTTTCGGCGGCATACGGTAAGGACAGACGCATATGGAACAAGCAACTGACAATAAGGAAGCCTCCATGGACCGGAAAAATCTGGTACAGGGGCTGAAAAGCAAAATAACATCCCGCTTTCTCAGCAGGGACAAGTCTGAAGAGAACAAGCCGGCTGAAGCTGAAGGCAATGCTTCTGCAGACGATGCAAAAGACGGTGCCGAAGCAAAAGGAAAGCTGTTCTCAGGCCTGAAAGACAAGGTAACGTCACGCCTTTTCAACAAGGAAGACAAGGACATGACTGAAGACAAAGTACAAGAGGAAAAGCCGGAGGCTGTGACAGAGCAGGCTGCATCCCCTGCCAATGCTGCAAGCGCTTCTGCTGATGCCGCAAGCGCCTCTGCAGATGCCGCAGGCGCTTCTGCTGCCGCAACTGAAGAAGACGAACCCAAGGGACTGAAAGACAAGATAACGTCCTGTCTTTTCAGCAGGGGGAGCAAGGACGAAGACAAGGAACAGGACAAGGCAGAAGAGGAAAAGCCGGAAGAAAAGCCGGTTCCTGAAGTGCACCACGCCATCTTCCGCGGCCTTGCCAAAATTGCACCGCTGTCCCTTCTGATCCTGCTTGCCATGGTCTGCTGGATGCCGCTTCTTACGACGGACCTTCTCTGCCCGGCCGAGGCTGACAATGCCCGCGTGCTCCTGGCAGGACAGGGCATCTCCCTCCTGCCCCATGCAGGCGGCCATGTGCTCATGCCGGCCTATGCCCTGCTTTGCTCTGCACTTGCCTCGCTTCACCTGGCAACGCCGGTGCAGTTCCTGCCGCTGGCAGGATTTGCCGGCGCGGCAGTCTGCCTGATCGGGCTCTGCATCCTGGCAGCCACATTAAAAATGGGACGCCATGTCATGTTCGGGGCCGGCCTTTTGCTTTTGTGCCTGCCCGTATTCCTGGGCATGGCCAACTTCGTCGGCCCCATACCCTTTGCCTGCGGCATAAGCATGATTGCCATGGCCCTGCTCTGCCGTGCCTGGATGAAGGAATCTGATCTGCCCGGCATGGTCCTGGGCAGCCTGGTGGCTGTCTGCGCCACGCTCTCAGGCGGGCTGTACTTTGGCCTTGTTCCCGTTGCCAGCGGCTTTCTCTTTGCCATGTGGAGGGGAAGCCTTGCCCGCCTGCGCCAGAAAGACGCCCTTGCCGGCTTTATCGTCTTTATCGTTGCCCATCTCCTCTGGCTTGGGGCGCTGATTATCCTCAAGGATGACACAGTCACCTCTGACATGCTTCTGGCAGGCCTATTGGGCATACCGTACCCGGCAGTATTCTGTGACAGCCTCACCAAAATCTGCCTTGGCTTCCTGCCCTTCCTGCTTATTCTGCTGGCCCTCTCCTGGCCGCAGATTTTCAAAAATCTTGCAAAAGGCATAAAGGCAAGCCGCAAGGAAAACGGATCTGCCTACCTGTGGATAGCCATTGTTTTAAGCTTCGTCTTTTCCTGCTTTGCAGCCCACGCCTTTGATGTCTTCCTGACACTCTGCCTGCTGTCGCTGCTTGCAGCACGCGCCCTCTTAAGGCTGAGCGTTTTCGGCGTCCGCAGCTTCTTTATCCTGACAGGCGTCCTGCTGCTTGGCGTGACCCTGGGCCTGCTGGCATTGGTTGTTCCCTTCTTTAACGAGCTGGCAGTCAGCATCTGTCCCCAGTTTGCCGCACTTGTTCCGGCCGATGTGCATGCCGATCTTGAACGCCTGTGGTCCGCACATGCAGTAATCTCCCTCTTTGTTTGCTTCATGCCTCTGCTGAGCGCCCTTGTCATCACCCATGTGGCCTGGCGCAGCCGTACAGCTGCGGCTCCGCTGCTGACAAGCATAGCCTGCATTGTGGTGCTGGCACAGCCTGTAGGACTGTACTGCATGCCCCAGATTGCTACACAGATGGCTTCTGCAAAGCTCCTTGATGCCAATGCACTTCTCGAAGAGAAAAACGATACGGCAGCCGAGCCTCTGGTTGCGCCCAAGGAACAGCCGTCACAGCCTGCTGATACGGCAACTCCGGCTGAACCGGCTGCACCTGCTGAGCAGGCAAAGCCTGAGGAAGCAAAGCCTGCCGAACAAGGGGCTTCTGCCGTGCAGGCCAAGCCTGAAGAAGTACAGCCCGCCGAACAGGGTGCTTCTTCCGTGCAGGCCAAGCCCGACGAAGTACAGCCTGCCGAACAGGGTGCTTCTGCCGTACAGGCCAGGCCCGAGGAAGTGCAGCCTGCTGAACAGGGTGCTTCTGCCGTGCAGGCCAAGCCCGAGGAAGCTAAGCCCGCCGAACCGGTTGCTCCTGCTGAACAGGCCAAGCCTGAAGAAGTGAAGCCCGCCGAACCGGCTGCTCCTGCCGAACAGGCCAAGCCTGATGAAGCAAAGCCCGCTGAACCGGCCGCTCCTGCCGAACAGGCAAAGCCTGATGAAGCAAAGCCTGCTGAACCGGCTGCTCCTGCCGTGGAGGCCAAGCCCGACGAAGCTAAGCCTCAGGAAGCACAACCGGCTGAAGACAACAGGGAAGCCGGAACCATCTAACAAGTTCTGACAAATGCCAATCATATCCCCCGCCCCCAAAGGCGGGGGATTTTTGTTTTGCATACGGTCCGGCCTTTCAAGATCCTGTCAGAGGCAAAGCCGCTGTTCCCTGCCGGTTTCCTGTGAATCCCCAGGGGTGCTGGCAGGAGAGACAACCAGACGCTTCAGGGGATGATGCCGTCAGGCAAAATAACAGCATAATCCTTCCCAGGGACCTAAACAGGAACGCACATTGTAGCGATTCCGACAATGACACATTACTTTCAACCAATTTGATGTGTGGTTGTCATTCAAAAAACGACAATGACGCATTATTTCTATATAATGTAATGTGTGGCAGTCGAAAAAGAGGTGCAATACTGTCCTGTATATTGTGGACAGCATCACGGAGTAAACATATTTGACATACAGTCAAAACTTATTGTAGAGCCTTCCACACAACAACCTGCCTTCCGCTGTAGAGAGAAAACACAGCGAGCTCAAAAAAAATCACAAGGGACAAAAAGATGAAAGGAAGGACACCTCATATTGTGCAGTATCAGGGATCAAAAAGAATGCTGGCACCCCAGATTCTCCAGTTTATGCCAGCCAGGTTCAGCCGCCTGATAGAGCCTTTTGCCGGAATGGCGGCAATAAGCATAGCAGCTGCATATGAGCACAGGACAGGCAGTTTTCACATAAATGATCTGAATGAGCCATTGGTGAGGCTGCTTCAGTCGGCCGTCGAACATCCGAAAGAGCTCATTGATGCTTATTCAAGGCTGTGGAAAGAACAATTTTCGTATGGAGATGACCATGCCCTGCATTTTTATGCTGTAAGGGAAAAATTCAACAACGGTGAAGAAACACCTGAAAAGATGCTCTATCTGCTTGCACGCTGTGTTAAGGGAGCCGTGAGATACGGCAAAAATGGCAAATTCAATCAGTCTCCCGATAAGCGCAGGCATGGGACAACACCAAAAAAACTGGCATCAAATGTTTTAGAAATTTCCAGTCTTATGAAGGGCAGGACTACTTTTTCCTCTCTTGACTACCGGGACATTCTGGAAATGGCCAGGCCGGGCGATTTGCTTTACATGGATCCCCCGTATCAGGGAGTCAGCATGCGGGATAACCGGTATTTTGCCGGAGTCCCGTTTGATGAGTTCGCTGAATCTGTTGAGCTGCTCGACAGGAAAGGCATTGACTACCTGATCAGCTATGACGGGAAATGCGGTGAAAAAGAGTACGGCAAAGAGCTTCCTTCAAGCCTGCATTGCAAGAAAGTACTGCTCAATGCCGGACTTTCCAGCCAGGCAACACTGCTGGGGAAAAAATCAGCAACTTTTGAAGCCCTGTATGTGAGCTCGTCTCTATTGTCTGGTTTTTAACAGGGATCCTCAGCAGTATCTCTAATGCAGGACGCCGGCATGAGCGGACATGCAAAGGAATTTGCTGAAAAATACCGCCGTAACGCATCAGGTGAAAATTCATTCTGTTACAATCTCATTGACTTCCTGCTCGAAAAAGTTAAATGATTCCCAACCTGTTTGGGAGGCACAAACGTAAAAATGCGCAACATTACCGCTCTTTTTTGTCTGATCCTGATTATGCTGGCAGTATCAGCCGGCACTGCCCCTGCTTCTGACAGAGTCGCTGTCTATCAGAAGAAATACCTGCTTGTAGAGCCTGCTGCAGGATGGACAAGGGAAATCCTGACAGAAGACCTCTACAACACCTGCATAGCCTATGACAAAAAAGGCACCTCTCTTTCAGTCATTGCCTGCCCCGGATCGTCTGACGATGACGAATTTTCTGCACATCTGGCAGAGGCCAGGTCTGCAGGCGGACGCTATATAGGCAACTGTTTTGTGCAGGCCAATGACAGCATGGCAGCTCTTCTTATCCCTACATCGGCTGACGACGGCGCCATCTTCCTGATTATGGATGATGCCCCGTCTGCGGGGAAAACAATCGACAAAATCTATGCCGAAGCCAGGCCCATGCTGAAGCGCTTTACCAAAATCAGCTTCCCCAAATCCATCCAGCGCAAATAGCCGTACAGCCAGAAAGGATACAGCGGAAGCAGTTTTTCTTCCGGAGAAGGTGCTCTTTTCAGGAAACTGGTGCTCAGGAAAAGGAAAACAAGACATGAAAACAACAATGCAGCTGCGCCGTGCGACCATGGCAGACTTAGAGGCACTTGCGGATATGGAAGCCGAGTGCTTTCCGCCTGCAGAGGCAGCCTCAAAGGCAGATTTTGAAAAAAGGCTTGCCTCCTATGCCGGCCATTTCTTTCTTCTCTTTGACGATGACGGCAGGCTGGTCTCCTTTATTGACGGCATGGCAACAGACGATGATCATCTCAAAGACGAGATGTATGCCGATGCCTCCATGCACAACCCTGACGGAGCATGGCAGATGATCTTCGGGCTTAACACCCGCCCTGACTGCCGCCGCAAGGGCTACGCCGGCATTGTCCTGCAAGCCCTGATAGACGATGCCAGAAACAGCGGCAGAAAAGGCCTTGTCCTCACCTGCAAGGACCATCTTGTCCACTACTACAGCCGCTTCGGCTTTGCAGACGAAGGCCTGTCTGACTCAGAGCATGGCAACGTGTCCTGGCATGAGATGCGCCTGACCTTCTAAGCCTCTCAAACTAGCCCTCAGGCTTTTTCAAAAGCTCATACGAGTTTTTGCTGCACCTTAAAATCCCCAGCTTTTGCATATTGCACAATTCCCTTGACATGGCAGAGCGGTCAACACAGAGATATTCGGCCAGCTCAGTCTTGTTGAAGGGAATTGTTATTTTGCTGCTGTTTTCACTGGCGGCCTGGTCAGCAAGAAATGAGACAAGCTTGTCCCTGATGGTTCCCCGGGACAGATGCCCCACCTTCTTTGTCAGCTGGATGTTTTTCTCGGCAAGGATGCGCATCATGTTCATGATGAGCCTTGTGTGAAAGACGCAGGCGGACGAGCAGGAGGTGACGATCTTTCTGTAGTCTATCGTCATAATCTCCGATGAATCCGCACTGACAATGCTCACAGGCAGTTCCTTCTTGCCGGCGCAGGTAAAGGATTCCCCGAAGAGCCCGCCAGGGCCGACATGGGAAAGGATGGACCTGCGTCCGAAGTAGTCCTCCTGCAGGACGCGCACGCAGCCGGACAGGACAATGCCGACAGAAGACGGCCTGTCTCCGGCCAGAAAGATGTACTCATCCTTCCTGAATGACTGCCTGCGGGCATTGAGGCAGGCCAGCAGCGCAGATATGTCTGTCTCGTCTATGTCCCCGAAAAGGGGGCAGTCCTTCAAAACGGCGTACTGGTCCATAACATGCTCCAAACGTCTCTCTGCACTGGTCCTGTTCAAAACAATCGTATACAAAAGTAGTAAACAGTACCCGGCAAAATGTCACCTGCCCTCTTTCAGGCAAAAAAGAACGCAAAGATGCTGTCTCTGCGCATTTTGTGACTTTTGCAACAGTATATTTTCCTAAAGCCTGTATTCTCCTAAATAAGGAACTGCCCCTGAAAGGGGACAGCCCCAGGTCTTTTTTGGAGGAAAGCATATGGCGTACATCAGGAACATCGAACAGAGCACGGTTCTGTCCCTGGCCGATCAGGTAGACTACCAGCCCGGCCAGATAGCCAGCAAGACACTGGCCCAGAACAAGCACCACAGCCTGACCCTGTTTGCCTTCGACAAGGACGAAGAAATCAGCTCCCATGTCTCGGATGGCGACGCTTTTATCACAGCACTGGACGGCGTCGGGAAAATAACCATTGGCGACACAGACTATCTTGTGCACAAGGGGGAATCCATTGTCATGCCGGCCCGCATTCCCCATGCAGTCTGTGCGGCCGAGCGCTTCAAAATGCTTCTGATTGTCATTTTCCCTGAGCCGATGAAAATCTGACAATTGCAACAGCCTGAAATTGCATCAATTTGAAAAGGAGAACTTCCTATGGAAAAAATGTTCTGCTTCCAATGTGAACAAACTGCCAAGGGAACCGGCTGCACGGCGTGCGGCGTCTGCGGGAAAAAGCCCGAGGTTTCCCATGAACAGGACGTCCTGACCTGTGAAATGATTGCCCTGGCCAAAGTCCTGGCCGAGAAAAACAAAGTCTGTCCCACCTGCGTTGACCTTATCTGCGACGGCCTCTTCACCACTATCACCAACGTCAATTTTGACGGTGCCAAAGTGGCTGAACTGAGCGCCAAGGTGCGTGCCAAGAGGACAGAAATCGCTCCTGCCTGCAAGGATCTGCCCCTTTCCGCAGAGGAACTCTTCCACGGCGACACCAATGTCGTCTCCCTGCGCTCCACCCTGCTCTTCGGCCTGCGCGGCATGGCAGCCTATGCTCATCACGCCCGCGTGCTGGGAAAAAGGGACAATGACGTGGATGCCTGGCTCATCAAGGGCATGGCCGCACTGGCTGAAAGCCATTCCGTCGATGAGTGGCTGGGCCTGCTCATGGAATTTGGCGGCGTAAACCTGAAGTGCATGGCAATCCTGGAAGAGGCCAATACAGGCGCCTATGGCAATCCTGTTCCCTGTACCGTGCCCCTGACCATTGAGAAAGGCCCCTTCATCATCGTTACAGGGCATGACCTGCATGACCTGAAAATGCTGCTGGAACAGACCGAGGGCAAGGGAATCAACATCTACACCCACAGCGAAATGCTGCCTGCCCACGGCTATCCCGAACTTAAGAAATATGCCCATCTCAAGGGCAACTTCGGCACAGCCTGGCAGAACCAGCAGAAAGAATTTGACGACGTTCCTGCCCCCATCCTGTATACGACCAACTGCCTTATGCCGCCCCGTGCAAGCTACAGCGACAGGATCTATACCACTTCCGTGGTACAGGGCCCCGATCTGAAGCACATTGAGGCAGACAAGGACGGGCACAAGGACTTCACTCCTGTTATCGAACATGCCCTGAAGCTCGGCGGCTACAAGGAAGACACCGTGCGCTGCGGCATCAACGGCGGCACAACTGTCACCACCGGCTTCGGACGCCAGACAGTCCTGGATGCCGCCCCTGCCATCATTGATGCAGTCAAGGCCGGCGCAATCCGCCACTTCTTCCTGGTTGGCGGCTGTGACGGCGCCAAGCCAGGCCGCAGCTACTACACCGACTTTGTCCGCCAGACGCCCAAGGACACGGTTGTCCTTACCCTGGCCTGCGGCAAGTACCGCTTCAACGATATGGACGCCGGCAAAATCGGACCCTTCCCCCGCATTCTTGACATGGGACAGTGCAACGATGCCTACGGTGCCATCCAGGTGGCTGTAGCCCTGGCAGGTGCCTTTAACTGCCAGGTGAACGAACTGCCCCTGACACTGGTCCTGTCCTGGTATGAGCAGAAGGCCGTCTGCATCCTGCTTACCCTGCTCTCCCTGGGCATCAAGAACATCTACATCGGACCCAGCCTGCCCGCCTTCCTCTCAAGCGATGTGCTGAACGTGCTGGTGGAGAAGTTTGATCTCCATCCCATCACCACGCCTGAGCAGGACCTGAAGGCTATTCTGGGCTAACAGCATCCGTTTTTTCTACTCCGTATTTAGGGAGGGGAGATTATCCCCTCCCTTTTTTTGTGCCCTGGCTTTCGGGCGGTACCTTTAGTCTGCAAGGCGTCTAAAATCAGCTCCGCTAAGGACTTCTTCCGGCTTATTGTCATAAGAATTTTTCCTGCTGAAAACGTGTGGATAGATCCTGCTATTTGTGATAGAATAACGCTATATGGACAACACGTTCACGCAAAGGAGACGCAATATGAATTTCCCGGAAGCGATAAAACGCACCCGGCAGAGATGCTTTCTGACGCAGGATAGCTTTGCAAAAGAAATCAGTGTCGCATTTTCAACGGTCAACAGATGGGAAGCCGGCAAGGCAAAGCCCGGCCTGTCTGCGATGAAGAGCATCAAAACCTTCTGCGAAAAAAACAACATAGACTACGCTCCCGTCGAAGAAGCATGGCTGGACTATACGGTTGAGGTGAAAAAATGATCAATATCCGCAAACTTGAGGCAGACTTGTGGGCATCCGCTGATTTGCTGCGTGCAAGCTCCAAGCTGACCTCCAACCAATACTGTATGCCGGTGCTGGGACTGATTTTCCTGCGTTACGCCTACAGCCGTTTTAAGATGGCAGAGGCAGAAATCATGAAGGACCGTCCTGTGCGCAACGGACGGGTTCAGCCTGTGGAAGCCAGCGATTTTCAATCCAGGAGCGCAATATTCCTGCCTGAAAAAGCACAGTATAAATACCTGGTCAGCCTTCCAGCCAATATTGCGTCCGAAGATCATGCCGACGAAAGCGGCGACACCGCAAACAGTCTTGGCGAGGCAGTAAACAACGCCATGGAGCTGGTGGAAGCCCAGGCAGAGCAGCTTGCCGGTGTCCTGCCCAAGGACTACACGATGTTCTCTGACGAGCTGCTGGCGGAACTGCTCCGGATATTCAACAACAATGCCCTGGATGATGTGGGCGGGGATGTCATCGGCCGCATCTACGAATACTTCCTCAACAAGTTTGCCAAAAACATCGCCCAGGATGACGGCGTATTCTTTACGCCCAAAAGCCTGGTCAAGATGATCGTCAATGTGCTGGAACCGTCCGGCGGCATTCTGCTGGATCCTGCCTGCGGCAGCGGCGGCATGTTTGTCCAGACCGGTGACTTTGTGAACGCAGCCGGAATGAAGGCCAACTTGAAGATGACCTTCTTCGGGCAGGAAAAGGTGGAATATAACGCCCAGCTCTGCCTGATGAACATGGCGGTTCATGGGCTTAACGGCAAGATCAAGTCCGGAGATGAGGCCAATACATTCTATCACGATGCCCACAATCTGGACAAGAAATGTGACTACGTAATGGCCAACCCGCCCTTTAATGTGGACAAAGTGAATTCCGAGTCTGCCCAGAGTGCGGGCCGTCTTCCATTCGGCCTGCCCGCTGTCAATGCCAGAAAGGAAATTGGCAATGCCAACTACCTTTGGATCTCCTACTTCTACTCCTATCTGAACGAACAGGGCCGCGCAGGCTTTGTCATGGCATCATCTGCAACCGACAGCTCCGGCAAGGATCGGGATATACGCCAGAAACTGATTCAAACAGGCCATGTGGATGTGATGGTCAGCGTGGGCAACAACTTTTTCTACACCAAGAGCCTGCCCTGCTCCCTGTGGTTTTTCAACAAGGGGAAGAAGGAAGACCTGCTGGACAAGGTGCTGTTTATCGACGCCAGAAACTACTACACCGTGGTGGATCGCACGCTCAATGAATGGAGCGAGTGGCAGCTGAAGAATCTGAATGCCATCGTGTGGCTGTATCGCGGAGAAACGGACAAGTATAAAGCCCTGCTGAAAGAATACAACAGTACACTGGCCGCAATGGAGAAGGAACGGCCGGACTTTATCGGCAGCATTAGCAAGCCGTCTTTTTCGGAGTCCGTGAAGAGCATCAAGGAAGTCATCCAGAGCACCCGCGCCAAGGCGAAAGCGGCGGTAGACGCTGCGGAAAAGAAAGAAAAGAAGGCCAAGCAGGCAGAGTACGATGAACTCATTGCTTGGCTCAACGATGCGCTGACCATTGCGACGGAAGCGGAATGGCTCCGTGAAAAATTTGGCGAGGGGAAATATGAAGATATCCCGGGCCTTTGCAAAATAGCCACCCGTGCGGAGATTACAGAAAAGGGCTTCAGTCTTACACCTGGTGCCTATGTGGGTGTTGCCCCTGTGGAGGATGACGGCGTAGACTTTGCCACGCGCATGGCGGAAATACACGCAGAGCTTCTGTCCCTGCAGGCCGAGTCCAATACGCTCATGGAAACCATCTCAAAAAATATGAAGGAGTTGGGACTATGAAGTATGCAATCGGTGAATTGGTCGAAATCATTGATGGAGATCGCGGAAAGAATTACCCCCAACAGCATGATTTTTTTGACAAAGGACACTGCCTTTTTCTTAATACGGGAAATGTAACACCTGCAGGATTCTTGTTTGAATCAAACCAGTATATATCAAAAGAAAAAGATGACTCGTTGCGGAAAGGTAAACTGCAACGAGGAGACATTGTGTATACAACGCGAGGTACCGTTGGAAATGCGGCGTTTTATAGTGATGATATTCCATATGAACATATTCGCATTAATTCTGGCATGGTAATTATGCGCCCTAAAAAAGGAATCGTATGCACAGAGTTTCTATACCAAATTTTGAAAAGCAATTATTATAGACCGTATTTTAAGAGTTATTGTACTGGAAGTGCTCAACCGCAGTTGCCGATAAAGAATCTCAGCACCATTGAGTTAAACTTACCGGATTTGTGTGTCCAACACCGTATTGCCTCAGTTCTCTCCGCTTACGATGACCTCATTGAAAACAACCAGAAGCAAATCAAACTTTTGGAGGAAGCGGCTCAACGGCTGTACAAGGAGTGGTTTGTAAAACTGCACTTCCCTGGCTGGGAAAATACGCCTATTGTCGATGGTGTGCCGAAGGGGTGGAAATGTAAAACTGTGGCAGACTGCCTTATGTTTTATGGAAATGGAGGATGGGGAAAAGAAACACCCATAGGCAAAAATGAACATCCGGGGAAAGTAATACGTGGAACCGATATTGAGGATATAAAAGCGGGATGTTTCATTGATATCCCATTGCGATATCATACTGATAACGA
>CAVJEZ010000022.1:7990-16293 GCA_963648625.1 Odoribacter splanchnicus | reverse complement strand
ACAGCTGCGGCAGCTCGTCCAGGCTCGTCCTGCGCAAAAAGCGCCCCAGGCTGGTCACCCTGGGATCATCTTTCAGCTTGTGGTCGCGGTCCCATTCTTCCTGCAGTTCCGGATTCTCAGCAAGATAGCTTTTGATTATCTCGTCTGCATTGCTCACCATGGTGCGGAACTTGTGGACCCTGATTTCTTTGCCGCCCCGCCCTATACGGCGCTGGGCATAAAAAACAGGCCCTTTTGAATCCATGCGTATCAGGACTGCAAGCACGGCAAAGAGCGGCGAAAGCACAACCAGGGCGCACAGGCTGAGCGAAAAATCAATGGCCCTTTTCAGGGCCAGGCGGCGCCAGTCATGCAGGCGCTGCTGCAAAAAAAGGCCCGTAGAATAGTTTACGACATAGGGCACTGTCAGAAAGGAACGGATGCGGTCAGCCTTGTCCTGGACTGGCATAATCAGGATGTGGCAAAAATATCTGTTAATGGTGGCAATAAGCTCGCTGTTGCCCAGGGCATTGTTCTCTGCCAGCATGACCACGCTGCCAGGGTACTGTTTTGCCATGGCGGCCATTTTGCCGCATATTTCCTCTGACAAATCATCCGGAACATCAAGGAAGGCAACCGGCCTGAGCCCCAGTTCGGGATGGCTGCGCAGATAGTGCCACAAATCCTTTCCGGTGTTCGATCTGTCCATGCAGATGAGAGGCAGACCCCACCATGAATAATGACAGAAAAGGCGTTCCATGAGCTTCCTGCCAAGGGGAACGGTAAAACAGGCAATAATCCAGCTGGCAAAAATAAAGAAGCGCGAATAGATATGGCCTGTCTGGGCAAGAAAGAAAATGACCGCCACAAAAGAGAAGGTTATTGAAACATAGGTAAAGATGGCGCAAAGCCTTTTATGCGGAGGCTGCATGACCGGAGAGGAGTAGAGCCCCAGGCTCAGCGCAACAAGTGGCGACAGAAAAAACGTAATCCCCAGCAGCAGTACCAGCTGCGGCTGCAGATAAAACTCGCTGTATAAAAACCGCAGGCCGAAAGCTACCAGGCAAGCCAGGACAAGGGCGGCAATGTCCGAGAAAAGATACAGCAGCTTGTCCGGAGCAACCCCCGATGCAGAAAGAAGCCTGATTATATATGGATGGTTTTGCTTCATTGCCTGAGAATCCAGAATGATACCTGACAGGATATATCAGAAAAGGCAGGGCAGTAGCGGAAAAATCATTGTGCAACCTGCGGCAGGACAGCCTGCTGTTTCAAAAATATCCGGGAACAAACAAAAATCAGCCATGCCGGAAACTGCTTGCGGCATGAACGCAGTGCTTTTCTTGCAAAAGCCCGGCGAAAAGGCAAGCCCCTGCCATGCGTTCAGGCAGAGGCTTAAGATTAGGCTGTTTCTGGTATCAGCCGTTCTTTTTGCCGGCGTCAGCTGCAGGATCGGCAGCAGGGGCAAGGGAGGCAAACCAGGCCCTTGCCGACGGCACAAGGCAGAGGATAGCTGCGCCAATCTCCATAAACAGCGCCAGGAGGCGGCTGATGCAAAAACCAGGGGACAGGGCGGCCACAGGGGAAAAGGTCATGACATGGACCAGCAGGCTTGTGCCTGCCAGGACAAAGACCAGGATCCTGCTCCATGAAAAGCAGCGGCTGACAAGAAAGCCTGCTGCCGCATCCGCAAGGGCGCAAAAGCCCATATGCACCAGGGCCAGATGCTGGGGAGAAAGCGAGACGTCCTTCTCCTCATGCCACTGGACCTGCCCGTTCAGAATCAGGAAGCAGGCAGAGATAAAGGCTGCTCCGTACAGGCAGACTATGCCCATGCGCACGGATTCAGGCCTGGGAGCGGTTACCCCTGCCTCTTCCTTTTGCGGAAGAGAACGCTTTTTGGCACTCTGTATGCTCATACAATACGGCTCCCGGCACTGTTCCCGGTGCAGATTCCGGCGAAGCTCACGGCTGTTCCGGGCAGATTACTTTTTTTTGGCATCTTCTTCCATCTGATGCATGAGCTTCTGCCCTGCCTCGCTGTCCTTGTAGGAAGCAAAAAGGTCGCGCCACTGGTCAAAATCGTAAAAGGTGGCGTCCAGCATGTCTTCTGCAGCCTGGATCCAGGCATTAAAGAGATGCAGGGAATTCTGGAAGGCCATGCTGTCAAAGCAGGCAGCCAGGCCGCCGGCAGGAACAAGCGTGCCCTCCACTTCGCGCTTTACAAAATTCACAACGGCAGAACGCGAATTGTCCAGCGTTGCCTCACGGCCGTTCATCGACTCAGCCATCTCCCTGAGGCTGCCGTAGCGCTGGGCTATCTGTCCCATGGCCTTCTCGGGAATGGCAATCATAAGCCTGGCTTCTTCCTTGTCTTTTCCCTCTTCCTCGGCCAGGAAGTAGAAACGGATCCAGTTCTCAAAGATAATGGCATCCATCATGCGGTTTACGGCTTTGGCAAAGCGCTGTTGTTCTTCGGGCATTATTTGCTTCTCCTTATATTATTGCAGCCACGTCCTTCCGGGACAGGCGTCTTCCGGGCATCGTCCCGGGCATCGTGCAATTCCACAAGTTCGCGGGCGGAAATGTCAGAGGATACGGCAAGGCGCGACATTCTGCAAAAATCCTGCGCAGTGTCAATATCCAGCCTGATGTCCGGTCTTTGTAACCATTCTTCCGCAGGATCAAAAGTAGCTGTCCTGAACTTTTCCCTGTTGTCCCAGATATAGTTCAGGCAGTGCTCCCTTTGCTGCGGCCTGTGTGCTTCATAAGCCAGACGCCGCAAAAGATCCATTGCCACGATCTCGGCGCCCAGGCCGTCGGGCCACAGATTGTCCTTCGGCACATGGTTGTAGCTGTAGTCGGCACCATTGCCGGCATGAAAGCGTATCAGCCGGTCTACGGCCTCCCACCAGACAAAGGGATTGTCGGCGCATATCCTGACCACCTGGTCTGCCCTGTACTGTTCTGCAGCCAGCACAAACCTTGCCAGGACATCCTGCTCGGGGCCGCGGATAAAGGGTATATGGCGCCTCGCAAGATGATCGCAGAGGACATCGTCCAGTTCAGTATCAGGACAGGCCACGACAACATCGTCCAGCAGAAGGGACTTTTTTGCCCTGTCAGCCACCCAGTCTATCAGCGGCTTCTCCCCAAGGCACAAAAGGCTCTTGCAGGGAAGCCTCGTGGAACCCATGCGCGCCTGGACAACGGCTACCGTGCGCACGCATCCTCTCCCTGGCAGGCCTTCTTTCCTTTCAATATGTCCAGCATCAGGGCAATGACCCTGGCCTTGTTGCCTGTAAAGTCAAGCCTCTTCATGCGCTCGTAAAAACGCTGCCTGGCTTTGCCGTCCAGCATTCTCAGAAAGACGCTGCGTATCTTTTCGTCAGAGACCCTCTCCCCAAGCCCCAGAAAGGCAAAGCCGTTGGCTGCCCTGGCAAAGGAGTGGCGCAGCTCGCGCTCATGCGTGGCCAGCACCATGGCAGGCACGCGCATATGGGCAAGCTCATACGTGGTCCTTCCAGCAGCGCAGAGGCACAGGTCAGCCCCTTCCATCTGGCGGCTCATGACATTGGTGGCCCAGGTGAAGGAAATGTCCTTGCTGCCAAGATCCTTGAGATGCTCTTCCATCTCATAGCGGTGCACGTAGCCCGGGCCTGCCACCACCCGGATGGCAATCCCCCTCTCGCGGCATATGGGCCAGACTATGTCAAGGCAGCGCCTTGTATTGTCGCACTGGTCCGTTCCGCCAAAGGTTATCAGAACTGTTTTAACCTCTGGCCTGTATTCGTTGCGTTCCGCTTCAAGGAACTCGTCCCTTAAGCAGAACCAGTCAGGGCCGCAGAGGCATCTGTCCGTCGTAAGCGAGGCATCGTAGACGGCATTGATGACCAGATCGGCAAGGGCTGCGCCCTCTCCCTCGTCCTCAAAGTTGATGCAGGGAATGCCGTGCTGCTTTAAGGCGCCCATATAGTCGAGGTCCGTATTCAGGATGTCGTTGACCACGAGATCGGGCTTGAGCCTCAGCACCGTGGCGGCAAGCTCTTCCTCGCCCTGCCTTGTGCTGTGGTAGTCCCTTCTGGCAATGCTCTCAACCGCCAGCTCCGATTCCCTTGTGCACACAAAGGATATCTTGTGGTCCATGATTTCATGGGCCAGCATGAGGGCCCTGTAGATATGCCCCATGCCTATGGCAGGCCAGCCTGCCACAACAAAGACGATATGCCGCCTGCGCAGAAGGTGCTCGCAGATCCACCAGTCCTGGTAGGACTGTATCTCTATGGCCCTGTCATTGAGGAAATAGGGAATGACGTTGTCCATGCGGGCAGCACTGCCATGGGAAAGCGCCCTGAGCAGGGCCTCTGAGCGCAGGATAATCAGCGCCTTGCTTTCAATGACGACCTCGCGCTCGCCCAGTTCCTCGTCAAGCAGCTGGGCCAGGTTCCGGCCCTGCACGCTCCACACGCGCTGGTGCACGCTTTTGACGGTCACAAGGCTGTCTGCCCCGCTGTCTTCATACTTGTGCCAGGCATCCTCCACGTCATCGGCAGCAATAAGGGGACAGGAAGCCCTGAGCACAATGCAGTGCTCATACTCGGTGGCAAGCTCGCTTAAAAGATCGCGCATCTCGGCCACGATATTGAGGGTACGGAAGACAAACTCGCTGTTGTAGCGGTGGCGCACTCCGTGGCGGTCGCAGATAAGCGTGCTCTCCTGGCTGTCCGTGAGCACGTATATATCCTCGTTGCCGGCCAGTTTCTGCGCTGTCGCTATGGCACGCTCAAGCAGGGTTGTCCCTGCCAGCTTTTTTACCAGCTGATCCGGAATAACTGCATTTTTCTTGATTGCCGGGATAATGATACAGCGCTTTCGCATAAAAAATCCTTTTTCAGCTTTTCCTCAGTTCCTGCAGGGTACGCTTTGTCCTGTCCGCCATATAAGCTATATCCTCATCGCCAAGCAGGGCATGGAACGGAAAGGATATCATGGTATCAAAAAAGCGGTCCCCCTTAGGACAGGATGATTCCGAGAGGCCCTGTTTTGCATAGTAGTCATAGCGGTTCAGGGGCATGTACTGCACGGCACACTGTATGCCGTGCTCATGGTACATGATGCGCATGAACCTGTCGCGGGCCTCTGTTCCGCCTGCCATGGCCGCCACCAGCAGGTGGTAGTTGTGGCGGCGCGTTTCCTCGCGCAAAAACACAAGCTCAGGGAAGCCGGCAAGGCCGTCGATAAAGGCCAGGGCCCTCTGCCTTTTGGCATCATTGATGCTGTCTATCCTGTCCAGAAGCTTTGCGCCCAGGGCGCATTCTGCCTCGCCAAGGCAGTAGTTGGCAGGCTGGGCTGCCCTGCCGCAAACCATGGGCAGATCCACGTTGCCCATGGCAGGCTTCCAGTAGTCCTCGCGCTCATACGGAAAGGCGCAGTGCCCGTTGTGCCTGAGCATGGGAACGCACTGCTGCAACTCCCTGTCCCGGACATAGATCATGCCGCCCTCGCCCAGGGTTGTCAGGTTCTTGTGGGAATGAAAGGAAAAGGCAGCCATGTCGCCAAAGCTTCCGGCCTTCCTTCCGCCAAGCTCGCTGCCTATGGCCTGGGCTGCATCCTCTATAACCAGAACGCCCCTTTCATGGCAGAGGTTCAGTATGGACGGCATATCGGCCACATAGCCGTACAGATGGACGCAGACAACGGCTTTTGTTTCAGGCGTCATGACCCTGGCCACGGAGGCGGCATCAAGCACATGCGTGTCCTCTGCGACATCGCACCAGACAAGCCTGGCACCGGCCTTGAGAAAGGGATAGGCAGAAGACGTAAAGGTATGCGACGGGACTATTACCTCGTCGCCAGGCCTGATGCCTGCAAGTGCAGCGGCCAGTTCCAGGGCGCAGGTGCCGTTTGAGACGGCAAAGCAGCTTCCTTCCTCAACGCCCTGGTACCGGGCAAACTTCTTCTCAAATTCATGCAGGTGCCGACCCTGTGTCAGGGTATCGGCAGAGCGCATGCACTCTGCCACCACAGCCACTTCCTCTTCCGTATACCGTATGGAACGGCCGCTGAAGGGTATCCTGCACTCCATTGCTTTTTTCTCCATCCGTCCGCAGCCCGGGCTTTTTCAGGCTCAGAGGCGGGTCAGGCGCTCCCTGACGTTTTCGTATGTCAGGATGCTGCGGTATTCAGGGCCCAGGGCATTGGCCAGAGGCTTCTCATGCACGACTGTGCCCTCGTAAATCCTTCTGAAATCTCCCTCGCCAAGCGATGCGCAGACACCCTGCGGCAGGGAAACGCCCTGCTTTTTCATCATGCCGGCCACTTCGGCGCTGTTGGCGGGATAGATATCGTCCAGCACGGACAGGGCCAGGCAGTTGGCAAGGCCGTGCCTTAAGTGCAGCACCATGGAAAGGCCGGCGCTTAAGGGATGCACTGCCCCGGTAAAGCCGGCTGCCATCCCGCCGAGATAGGAGGCTATCATAAGCTTTTCCCTGCAGGGAGGAGCCATCATGTCCTCTGATCCGAACACCTCGCGGCAGAGGGCAATGGCCTTTTCTGACAGGGCGTCCACAATCACGTTGCGCGTGCTTCCTGTCAGGCTCTCAAAGCAGTGCATATAGGTGTCGATGCCGGTGAAAAAATACTGCTCCCTGGGCACGGTGGCCAGCAGGTCCGGATCCAGGACAAGCTGGTCGAACATTGTGTAGTCGCTGTTCATGCCAAGCTTGAGATTTTTCTTCTCATTGCAAAGAACGCCGGTACGGGAAGACTCGGATCCCGTCCCTGACAGGGTGGGACAGCCTATCTTGTACGGGGCCGGATTTTTTACCAGATCCCAGCCCTGGTAGTCCTCGGCAAGGCCACTGTTGGCCAGCAGGTTGGCCACGCACTTGCAGGTGTCCATGGTGGATCCGCCGCCAAAGGCCAGCATGGCACAGGGCATCGCCCCGTGAAGCTGCTCCCTGACAGAAGAGGCATAAGCATCCGTGCCCTCTGTCGTCGGCTCATGATCCGTGTCAACATAGACAACTATATCGCTGTCCGGAACGTGAAGCCGGGCGGCAAGTGCGCCGTCCTTAAAAAAGTGGTCAAAAAACCAGACGCATTTTGCTCCGGGCGTCCGCAGGGAAGCAAGGATTTTGTCCAGCTCCCTGACAGCCCCTGCGCCTATCATGACATGGCCGACGTTCTTTGCATTCCTGAAGCTTGCCATGGCGCCCTTCTACATGGTGCGCCGCTTCCAGGACGCCAGGGTATTCTGCAAAAGCATGGCTATGGTCATGGGGCCGACGCCTCCGGGCACGGGCGTGATGGCTGACACCTTGTCCTTCACGGCGTCAAAGTCAACGTCGCCGCAAAGGCCGCTTTCAGTCCTGTTGATGCCCACGTCGATGACAACGGCGCCCTCCTTTACCATGTCCGCCGTAATAAACTTCGGCCTGCCGATGGCAGCAAAGAGAAAATCTGCCCTGCGGCAGACTTCTGCCAGATCCGGCGTGCGGGAATGGCACACGGTCACTGTGGCATCCCCGTAGGGGCCGTGGCGCTGCAGCAGCATGGCCAAAGGCTTGCCGACGATATTGGAACGGCCGACAACCACGGCATTTTTGCCCTGGACAGGCAGGTTGTAGCGCCTGAGCAGCTCCATGCAGCCTGCCGGCGTGCAGGAGACAAAGCCGGGCAGGCCGAGCGACAAGCGCCCCACATTGACAGGATGGAAGCCGTCCACATCCTTTTCAGGACTGATGGCCAGCAGGCATTTTTGCGAATCAAGCCCCTTTGGCAGTGGCAGCTGCAGCAAAATGCCGTCCACTTTGTCGTCTTCATTGAGAGCCGCAATCAAATCCAGCAGGACGCCCTCGGTGGAATCGGCAGGGAGCCTGTGGGCATAGGAGACTATGCCTGCTTCCAGGCAGGCTTTTTCCTTGTTGCGGACATATACCTGCGAGGCGGGATCGTCGCCCACAAGAAGCACGGCCAGGCCGGGCGCCCGCAATCCTTTGGAGACGGCCTCAGAAACAGCTTCGCGCACTTCGGAACGCACCTGCTGGGCTATTTTTTTCCCGTCAATCAGCACCATTTCTTTATCACCATGTTTTAATCTTAAGAGGGGAGGACATGTCCTCCCCTCTGTGCAATAGTTTCTAAAAAAAGATATCTTCAGGGCTTCCCGGCCTATTCGGCTTCTTCGTCATGAGCGAAGAACATCTGCATGGCGCTGCCGTAGAATTCGGCTGCATCGCCCAGCTCTTCCTCGATGCGGAGGAGCTGGTTGTACTTGGCCATGCGCTCGGAACGGCACAGGGAGCCTGTCTTGATCTGGCCGG
>CAVJEZ010000022.1:0-7069 GCA_963648625.1 Odoribacter splanchnicus | reverse complement strand
TGGCAATCTCGTTGTTCACATGGTCGCAGGCCATGCGCACGCCCTTGCCGCCGTAGCGCTTTTCCTTGTCGCGGAGCTCAAGGGCCTCGCGTGCGCCTGTAGAGGCACCGGAAGGAACAGCGGCACGGGCAGATATCCCGCTCTCCAAGGTTACTTCCACTTCAACAGTGGGATTGCCGCGGGAGTCAAGAATCTCGCGTGCATTTACAGATGCAATAGCGCTCATTTGAAAACCTCCGATACCGCCGGCAATGAACACTGCCGGAAGACAAAGTATATGGTGAAAACAAAATACGTTGGCGTGAAGAAAAATCCGGTACAGTACTGGGCCTGTTCCTGAACAGCATCCGGAAGGCCGGGCCAGGCGTGCAGCCGCTACAGGCCTTCTGCCCGGGCTTCCTACCTGTACCGGCAGAGAAGATCCAGCCCCTTAAGTGTCAGATCGGGGCAGACTGTTTCCACTGAGGGACAGAGGCCGGCCATGATATTTGCAAAGCCGCCTGTGGCCAGCACTGTGCAGGGAACCGCAAGCTCCTGCCTGATCCTAGCCACAAGGCCCTCTGCCATGCCGGCAAAGCCATACAGGATCCCGTGGCGCATGCAGGTCTCGGTATCCCGCCCCAGCAGGGAGAAATCAGGAGAAGAAGCGTCAGCTGCGCACCCGGGACTGATTGCAGGCAGCTTTGCCGCATTCTGCGCCATGGCAGCCATGGCAGCCTTAAGCCCGGGGAAAAGAAGCCCGCCCAGAAAAACGTTCCCCAGCACGCAGTCACAGGACACGACCGTGCCGAAATCCAGGATGACAAGGGCAGGGCTTTCCGGATACAGCTTCCTCGCTGCAAAGGCAGCCACAAGGCGGTCAGCCCCGAGCCGGGAAGGATCCGTATAGCGGTTCTCCAGGGGAACCGGCAGATCGCGGGGCACAAAGTGCACAGGACAGCCGATATGGCGTGCAACGGCCCTCTCAAGAAGGCCGTCCATGGCAGGGACGACGGAGCATACGGCGCAGGCCGGTACGGACTCCCTGGCAAGCCCGGCCTGGTCCAGAAGGCGCAGGAGGGAAAGCCCCAGGCTGTCAGCAGTCTGGCGGCAGTCTGTCTCAAGAGAACAGCTTTGCATGCCGGAAGCGGCTGCAAAGGCTATTTTCATGGTGGTATTGCCCACATCTATAAGAATACGGCTGCCTGGCATGTTTTCCCCTTCCTTTCAGGACAAGCTAGTTTGCCAAAGAGCAGGCACTTTCGCAAGAGAGGCAGGCAGGATAAAAAGGGCAGTCCGGACTGCCGTTTCCCTGTCTCTGAAGCCGTTCAGGAGGGCATTTCCGAAAGTGAATGCATTCTTGACTTTCAGCCTGATTTAGCACACATAACCCGTATATTACAGATTATATTTTGTCTGTCTTTTCCCATTGCCTCCCGCTGTGGACAGACCGGCTGCGTCCGGCACCATGGCGGCGGATTATTCCACGAGGTTCAAGAACCTATGCCTAAATTCCTGGATTCGCTTCTGGGCTCTTTTTCCAACGACCTGGCCATAGACCTTGGCACGGCAAATACCTGTGTCTATCTCAAGGGACGCGGGCTCATATTGCGCGAGCCGTCCGTGGTGGCCATCAAAAAGGACAACCGCGGCAACAAAATCGTCCTGGCCATAGGCAACGACGCCAAAAGGATGCTTGGCCGCGTTCCCGGCAACATAGAAGCCATCCGTCCCATGAAGGACGGCGTCATAGCCGACTTTGAAGTGACAGAGGCCATGCTGCGCCACTTCATAACCAAATGCCTCAAAGGCAAAAAGATTGTGCGCCCGCGCATCATCGTCTGCGTGCCTACCGGCATCACCCAGGTTGAAAAAAGAGCTGTGCGCGAGTCTGCAGAATCTGCAGGCGCAAGGGAAGTCTACCTTATCGAGGAACCCATGGCTGCTGCCATAGGCGTCAACCTGCCCATCCAGGATGCTGTTTCCAACATGGTGGTGGACATCGGCGGCGGCACTACGGAAGTGGCCATTATCTCCCTGTCAGGCATCGTCTATGCACGTTCCGTCCGTATCGGCGGCGACAAGATAGACGAAGCTATCATGACCTATGTGAAGCGCAAGTATAATATGCTTATCGGCGAAACAAGCGCTGAACAGGTCAAGATGGAAATAGGCTCGGCATTTCCGCTGGAACCGGAACTGACCATGGAAGTCAAGGGACGCGACCTGGTCACCGGCATTCCCCGCAACATGACTTTAAGCTCCGTTGAAATACGCGAAGCCATTTCCGAACTGGTAGAGGGCATAGTCCATGCCGTCTTGTACGCACTGGAACAGGCACCGCCGGAACTGGCAGCCGACACAGTGGACAGGGGCATTGTGCTCACAGGCGGCGGCGCGCTGCTCAAGGGGCTGGACCAGCTCCTGCGCAAGGAGACGGGCCTGCCAATCATCCTGGTAGACGATCCCCTCTCCTCCGTGGCCAAGGGCACCGGCCGGGCCCTTGACGATATCAATCTGCTCAAGGACGTGTGCATAGAATAACAGCGGACAAGCCGTCTGCTGTGTCGTGGCCCGCCCTGCGGCAAAAAAAATTGCCATCCAGAAAAGGGCAGAAACCATGCGTTTTTGCCCTTTCTCCATGTTTCGGACTGCTGATGAGGATGCCAGCCTGTGAGTTTCCGTACCTTCCTGATTTGCACAGGCACAATGCTCATACTTTTCCTGGGTATGTATACGTGGAACCGTACCACAGGCATTCTGGACGACATCTCCAGCGAAATAGGCCTGGAGGCAGGAGGTGCCGTCCTGACACCGTTCCGCCAGCTTGAGGCCGCACTGGACGGGCTGTGGAAGGATTATGCTGATCTGCGCTCTGTACGCGAGGAAAACAAGAAGCTGGCAGGAAGGGTGCAGGAACTTGAGGCCCAGGTTCTGACACACCATGAGGATCTGGCAGAACTGAGGCGGCTGCGCGAATTCTTAAAGATGCCCACGGATGTCTCATGGCATCCCGTGGGGGCAAGGGTCCTGTCGGGACGCCTGAGCCCCAATTCAAGGCTGGAAAGCTTTACCATCAACAGGGGCTACACCAGCGGGGCGGCCCCGGGTACACCGGTAGTCACAAGCAAGGGGCTGCTGGGCCGCGTGCAGAGGGCTTCTGCACACACGGCAACAGTCTTTCTGGTAACAAACCCCTTAAGCCGCATCGCCATCCTGACCCAGAAGACGCGCTCTCCCGGCATACTGGCAGGAACCGGATCCAACAAGGCGCTGCAGACGCACTACGTCAGCCGCGACACCAAGGCCGAGCCCGGGGAAATACTGATCACGTCGGGCCTGGACGGAAAATTTCCCAAGGGCATACCCATAGCGGTCATTACCTCCATTACCCCCTCAAACCACACGGCCTTCATGACAATAGAGGCCGAGCCGCTGGCTGACTTTACCCATGTGGAGGAAGTGCTCCTTCTTGAGCCGACAGGTGCGGAACAGGTGCTCAAGCCTGAGGAAAGGCCGAATTTTGTCGGCCCCCTCCTTCCTGACTTCATAAACAGGGCAACACAGAAAAACAAACAGAACGGCGAGAGCCAGCCAGCCGGGATGCAGGGCGGGATGTAGGAGTATGACGCCCTTTGCCAATACAGCCTGGTGGATAGCATTCCTTGTAACCGGCATTATCCTGCAGGCCACGTTTCCCGGCCTTGATGCCCTGATCTTGGGCGTTCTGCTGCTTCTGGAAGAAAAGGACTACCGCAGGCTTGTCTGCTTTGTTCCTGCCGTCATCCTGCTGCAGGACGGCATGGGCACGCAGGCCTTCGGCTCTGCCATGCTGTGCATTGCCCTCTGCGCCCTGCTCTACAGGCTTGCCAGCGGCATGGCCAGCGCCTCGCGCATTGGCTTTTACCTTTTTCTCTCCCTGGCCATGGGCGGGGTGCGCATCTTTCTGGACTGGCTTTTTGCCACCCTTGAAGACACGGCCTTCCTGCCTGAGCAGCTGTTCCATGAAGGGGCAGCAGAAGCCGTATACCTCTTTATCGGCTGGACTGTCCTGCGGCACCTGAGAAGGGAGTGCATGCAGCAGGGGACTGACGCATGAAGTTCAGGCGCACCTACACTCCCCAGGCCAGCCCGCTGATCAGGAAGAAGCAGGAAGAATACCAGCCGCCAAAGACGGGCCTTATCCTTCTGCAGTGCCTGATTATCCTCTTCTTTTCGGTCTTTACCCTGCGCTTTTACTACCTGCAGATTCTGCACGGCACGGAATTCAGCATACAGTCCCAGAACAACAGCTGGCGCAATGAATACGTTTCTGCGCCCAGGGGGCGCATCCTGGACCTGCACGGGCGCATCCTGGCAGACAATATCACGTCCTTCGGGCTCAGCCTGGTGCCGGACGACGTCCAGGACCTCAATGCAACCCTGGCCCAGATAAGCCTCTGGACTGCCATTCCGCTCAGCAAGATAGAGGAACGCTACAGGCAGGAGCGCGTCAAGGCAAAGTCCTTTGAGCCGCTGCTGCTTATTTCGGATATCAATTTTGATCTTGTGGCCCGCATCGAGTCCGAGCTCTGCTACTGGCCGGGGCTGGAAATTATCGTGCAGGGCAAGAGGTACTATCCTGAAAAGGACATGTTTGCCCACATTCTGGGCTATGTCTCAGTAGCCAACGAAAAGGAGCTGGCAAAGGACAGCGAGCTCAGCCTGGGCGACAACATAGGCAAGTCCGGCCTGGAACTGACCATGGACAAGCGCCTGCGCGGCAAAAAGGGCGTCAGGGACATAGAGGTGGATTCCTCAGGCCACATGGTCAGCTCGGTTACGCGCACGGATCCGCAGATAGGCGAGGATCTGACCATGTCCATAGACAGGGATCTGCAGGAAGCCTGCTGGCAGGCCCTGGGCGGCAAGGTGGGAAGCATTGTGGTCATGGAGCCTGAGAGCGGCAAAATCAGGGCCATGGTCACTGAGCCTGCCTATGACAACAATCTCTTTTCGGGCGGCATCCTGCAAAAGGACTGGGACGAGCTGCGCAACTCGCCCAAAAATCCCCTGCAGAACCGTGCCATCCAGAACGCCTATCCGCCCGGCTCTGTCTGGAAGCTCATCATGGCCGGCTGCTTCCTTGAAAATGGCATCTCCGCGCAGGAAACTGTTTTCTGCCCGGGCTACGCCAAGCTTGGCAAGCAGGTGTTCCGCTGCTGGAAGCATTCTGGACATGGCTCGCAGAATCTGGAACAGGCCATTTTCAATTCCTGCGACGTCTATTTTTACCTGATGGCCGAAAGGATCGGCATCAGCAAGATATCAGCCTACACTGCCGCCTGCGGCCTGGGTGCCCAGACAGGCATAGACCTGCCCAACGAACGGTCCGGCATTGCCCCTTCAAGGGAATGGAAGCAGCACCGCTACAAAAAAAGCTGGACCAGGGGCGATACGTTCAATACCTCAATCGGACAGGGATACACGCTGGCAACGCCCCTGCAGATAGCCGTCCAGGTTGCGGCCATCCTCAATGGCGGCAAGGTCTTAAAGCCCCTGCTGCTGGAAGACGACACGCCTGAAGTCAGGCACCGCGTCCCAGCCAGCAGGCAGACGCTGAACACGATTATCGCAGCCATGCGCAAAACAGCCAGCGGCGGCACTGCCCGCGTTGTCGGCCGCAAGGATGCCGACATGGGCGGCAAGACAGGCACGGCACAGGTCGTCAAGCTGGACAAGAACAGGGCGGCCATGAACACACTGCAGGCCTGGAAGCAGAAGGACCATGCCTGGATTGCCACCTGGGGGCACAAGGAAGACAAGACCTATGTTGTCGTAGTCATGGTGGAGCATGGCGGCGGCGGGTCCTCCGTAGCCGGTCCCGTAGCCGCATCCGTCTACAACTATCTTTTCTCCAATCCGCGCTACTACAAGGCAGGAGAGCCGCCTGTGCCCGTATACGGCCCGCCCCTGCCGCCGTCCATGGAACGCGAACGATCCGTCCGGCAGCTGAGGCTGCCATAATCCCTGCTATGGAAAAGACAAAACAAGCCCTTCTCAGGCATCTCAACTGGATCCTCCTAGGCTGCGCACTGGCCCTGTTCACTGTTGGCGAAATCAACCTTGTCTCAGCCAGCGGAGCCAGGCTGGATTCAGGCTTTGCCCAGGCAGGATTCTACCAGAGGCAGCTTATATGGGGCCTTATCGGGCTCTGCTGCATGACGCTCACCATCTGCTTTGACTACCACAAGCTTATACGCTTCAGCTGGTACCTCTACGGGATAACGCTTTTCCTCCTTATCCTGGTTCCCCTGATAGGCACCACTGTGTATGGTGCAAAACGGTGGATTTCTGTCGGAGCGTTCAGTATACAGCCCTCCGAAGTGGCCAAATTTGCCCTCCTGCTGGCGACTGCAAAATTCCTGAGCACAAGGACAGAATCCCTTGGCTGGAAGGACTTCGGGCTCGTGCTGCTTATGGCAGCCCCGCCGCTGGGGCTTATCCTCAAGCAGCCGGATCTCGGTTCCGCCCTCATGCTGCTCTTCATAGTTGGCGGCATGGTCCTCTTCCACGGCCTCAGGGCATCCATCCTGAAAGTCTCTGCCCTGGCCCTGCCCTGCATAGGGGCCTTCATGTGGTTTGTGGGCATGCATGACTACCAGAGGCAGCGCATACTGACCTTTCTGGCACCAGAGGCCGATCCGCTGGGCAGCGGATACCATATCCTGCAGTCGCGCATAGCCATTGGATCAGGCCAGCTGTGGGGCAAGGGCTTTGCCAGCGGCACGCAGTCCCAGCTGCGCTTTCTACCCGAAAGGCACTCTGACTTTGCCCTGGCCGTTTTTGGCGAGGAATGGGGCTATGTGGGCTGCTTTGTGCTCATCTGCCTCTTTGTCGTCTTCATGATGTCCATACTGACGACCATCATCCAGTCCAAGGACCGTTTCGGAACCATGCTCTGCGTGGGCGTCTTCTTCTACTTTTTTGCCGAAATATCCATCAACATGGGCATGGTCGTAGGCCTCATGCCTGTTGTCGGCATCCCCCTGCCCTTTATCAGCTACGGCGGCTCTGCCACCATTGTCAATTTTACCCTTATAGGACTGGT
>CAVJEZ010000021.1:8534-16491 GCA_963648625.1 Odoribacter splanchnicus | reverse complement strand
GCGTGACAGGGCTTTCTCCATGCCCTCCGGATTACGGCTTTGCGTCCAGTGCAGGACAGGTTCCGGCATTCCGCCCGTGACCAGATACATTTTGAGCTTTTCACTGAGCGGGTTAAAGAAGGCATCCGGGACAGGCTCAAGCGTATCCACGGACTCAAGGTACTCTGTCAGATTGCCGGCATCGTCGGCGGCAAGGAACTCCGAAAACGTCATTGGACCAAGCCGCATAAAATCAGCCATCCCTGCCGGAAGGGAAGACAGTTCTGGGGCTGTACCAGGCAGCGAACAGGCACAGGCAATATGATACTGCGGTGCATCCCCGCCAAAATACTTCAGGGAGCTGATTACCTCAGGGCAGTCCTGTATCCCGTCAAAAATAACGAGCGTTTCCCCCGGCACAATGCGCTGGCCGCCGGCCATCACCAGACTGGCCAGAATGCAATCTGCACTTTTGCCTGTTTCAAAGAACTGTCTGTATTCCGCGTGTTCCTCAAAGCTGAAACAGGCTGTGTTTTCATAACAGCGCCTGCCAAATTCTCTGAGGAGCCAGGTTTTGCCTGACTTACGCACACCCTCAAGGATCAATGGCTTGCGGCAGCCAGAATTTTTCCATGCTGACAGCTGCCCAAGAAGCCGGCGTTCCATAGCATTCCCCGGATTTTCAGACTTGTACGGAATTCAATACAATCACACTTTTATACATTTTTAAGTGAAACCTGTCACATTTTTATAAATTTTCAGGTGGTACTTATCACTTTTTTATTGAGTGACGGAACAGCAGACTCACACATTTCTGGCATGGCCAAGAAAAAAGGGGATCCGGAGGACCCCCTTTTTTTACTCTTTTCTAGCGGACTGTCAGCTTGAGGAACTTCTTCTTGCCGAACCGTATCACATAGGATCCGGGCGCAAGCTGCATTTTGTCATCCTTTTCCTGCACGCCGTCCACATAGAAGCCGCCTTCGGCGATCTTGCGGCGCGCCTCGCTGCGGCTTTTGGCCAGCTTGAAGTCAGCCAGAATGGACACAGGGTTGCTGTGTTCGCCACATTCCACCTCGCCTTCAGGCGCATCGGCCGGCACGGCACCGCTGCCGGCAAAAACGGCATTAAAGTCGGCCCTGGCCTCGTCGGCAGCCTTCTGTCCGTGGAAGCGGGCCACAAATTCATGAGCCAGCTCTTCCTTGACGAGCTTGGGATGCAGGGAGCCGTCGGCAACCTTTTCCTTGAGCGTCTTAATCTCGTCCATGTTCTTGGACGAAAGAAGCTCATAGTAGTTCCACATAAGCTCATCGGAGACGCTCATGGTCTTGCCGAATATCTGGGACGGAGCCTCGTCAATGCCTATGTAGTTCTTGTAGGACTTGCTCATCTTGCGCACGCCGTCGAGGCCGACAAGCAGGGGCATGGTGATGATGCACTGGGGTTCCTGGCCGTAATGGGACTGGAGGGTGCGCCCCACAAGCAGGTTGAACTTCTGGTCCGTGCCGCCCATTTCCACATCGGCTTTCAGGGCCACGGAGTCATAGCCCTGGCAGAGGGGATAGAGGAATTCATGGATGGCAATAGGCGTATTTTCCTTAAAGCGCTTGGAGAAGTCGTCGCGCTCCATGATGCGGGCAACCGTATAGCTGGATGCCAGGCGGATAAAGTCGGCAGCGCCCATGGCTCCCAGCCACTTGGAGTTAAACTCTACGATGGTCTTTTCGGGATCCAGGATCTTGAACAGCTGCTTCTTGTAGGTTTCGGCATTCTGGTTCACCTGCTCCTCTGTCAGGGGAGGCCTGGTCACAGACTTGCCTGAAGGATCACCGATACGGCCGGTGAAGTCACCGACAAGGAAAATAATGGTATGCCCCAGATCCTGGAAATGGCGCATTTTCTGCATGACCACGGTGTGACCGAGATGCAGGTCCGGAGCAGTGGGGTCAAAGCCTACCTTGACCCTGAGGGGCGTGCCGCGCATGAGTTTCTTGCGCAGTTCGTCCTCATCAATAATTTCCGCTGTTCCGCGCCTGATAAGGTCCATCTGTGTGTCAATATCCGACATCAATCGCTCTCCTAAAATTATATGATGGCAGTCCCCGGGGGACTGCATTGTACGGCTTTGCCTTCATACCCGTCACGGCGGGCAAGATCAAACAATTCCTTTGCAGGCACGCTGCTCTCAGCTTTTCTGGCCGAGCCCCTCGCAATGGCCGAAAAGAATCAGTTCCAGCCAGTCAAGGCCGAAATTCAGCGCCTCTTCGTCGCACTGCATGATGGCTTCCTGCCGCTTTGCATCGACCTCCACCCTGGAAAAGATCTTCATCTTTTCAATAAAGTCGCGGAACTTGTCGATCTGGTAGAGGCAGAGCACTGCCATGTTGGCCATCTTGGCATTCACAGGGGATCCTGCGGACGCAATCATGGATCCAAGACGCATATAGCGGTCATTGGCGGCATTGTACTCGGTGAGCCCTTCATGCTCAAACCATTCCTGCGGCGTCCAGTCCCTGCCGTCCACAAAGCCCTCGCAATGTTTTTCCTGCACCAGGTAGAAGGTTTCGGAAACGCCGTTCTGGGCCAGGGCTGTGCCCCTGCCCACAGGATAGCTGCGGCAGGCGCCGGGCCTGTCGTCATAAATCTGGCAGCCAGCAGGCGTGACAAAGGGACAGGTTTCATCCGGATCCTTCAGCATGCGCAGCATGCCTATGGGCAGGCCTGAGTCCGGAAAGTTCTTGATTGTGCAGAACTTGTCCAGAAAGACATCGCTGGCTATGCCCAGCCTGCGGCGCATGCGCAGCACGTCATACGGCGTGAGCGGCAGTGTCAGATGCCGGCAGCATCTGTTAAAGCAGGGCGCTTCGGGATTGCACTCAAAACAGAATGTCTGCCCTTCCCCTATTGTCGGCAAAGAATCCAGATATTCCTGTGCTTTTTCTTCGTTAAACAGGGGTTCCTGTTCGTTCTGGCCCATTCCTCTTCCTCCTGTCCCTGGCACAAAATTCTCTCAAAAAACTAAATAACCTTGTTCAGATTGTATTCAAGGATGCCTTCGGCACCGGCTTCCTTGAGCCTGGGAATAAGGTCGCGCACGATTTTTGTCTCGACCACGCTCTCGACAGAAAGCCAGCCGCCGTCCTGCAGGGGCGACACTGTGGGCGAATTGAGGCAGGGCAGTATGGCCTGCACATTTGCCAGCTTGTCCTTGGGCACGTTCATCTTGATGGCCACCAGGCTCTCGGCACGCAGGGCTCCCTGCAAAAGCAGGTTGAGCTGTTCGATTTTCTTTCTCTTTACAGGGTCAGCCCAGGCGGCCCTGCTTGCCACCAGCACGGGGTTGGATCCCATTACCTCGTCAATGATGCGCAGGCCCTGCGCCCTGATGGTGGTGCCTGTCTCGGTCACTTCGACGATGCCGTCTGCCAGGCCTTCCACGACCTTGGCCTCTGTTGCGCCCCAGGAATAGAAAATCTGCACCGGCACATTCTTTTCCTTAAAGTAGCGCTCCGTCAGGTGCTGCACTTCTGTTGCAATGCGCTTGCCTGCCAGATCCTCCACCTTGTAGTAGGGGGAATCCCCGGCCACGGCCAGGACCCAGCGGCTCTGGCGCAGGGAACTTTTGGCATACACGAGATCGGACACATGGACGACCTTGTCCTCCATGTCCATTTCCCTGAGCCAGTCCAGGGCGGCAATGCCGGCATCCAGGATGCCGTCCACGATATAGCTGCCTATTTCCTGCACCCTGTTCAGGGAAACGCTCAGCTCGGGATCATTGACATCCGGGAAATAGTTGCGCTCGTACTTGCGGATTTTCCAGCCCGCACGGGACAGAAGGTCGTCTGTGGCAGCTTCCAGGGAGCCCTTGGGCACGCCGAATTTAAGAATGGGATTGCTCATATCAGTATATACCTTTCAAGATGTACCTTGTTACAAGGCATCCTTCATGCTTGCTTTTTTGGGGAACAGCCGGGACAAACTCAGCGGCCGTATACTTTTTCAGGATCAAAGACCTGTTCCGAGCAGATGCTCACCCTGCCGTCTTCCAGCTTTCTGAAAAAGCAGGATCTGCGTCCGGTATGGCAGGCTGCACCGCCGTTCTGCGTGACAGACAGCAGTATGGTGTCTGCATCGCAGTCCAGCCTGACAGAATGCACCTTCTGCGTATTGCCGCTGCTCTCGCCTTTATGCCACAGCCTGCCGCGGGAACGGCTCCAGTAATGAGCCTCGCCTGTTTTTATTGTCTTTTCCCAGGCTTCCCTGTTCATGTAGGCCAGCATCAATACTTCGCCATCTTCAGCGTCCTGGGCTATGGCAGGCACCAGGCCCTTGCTGAAATCAGGCTCAAAGGCTGAATCAAACTCCATACGGCAACTCCGATACAACTTCCGGCTTTAAGCAGTGCTTAAGCAGTTCAATGGCAGCCGGCATGCGTTTTCAAGGCAGATTATGCCAGCTGCTCTCCTGAAATTCAGAAATTTAGCCAGAAAGGCAAGGCTAGGCAAGATCTGACCGGAAATAGTTACCGGACTGCAACAGGAACGGCATAAGGCAGGACTGGCACAGGCAGGACTAAGGACCGGCCTGGCGCCTTTTTCAGCCACGATGTCCGGGGATATCATGACCGGCTCTTGCATTGCCTGCATTTGTAGGGGTATTGAAGGCTCTGTACACGGCAGGGTACAGCCTGCACGTTCAGCACGGAGTCCGGCCAGGCCAGGCACTCCCGTCCTTTTTGCCGCAAAATACCTGCCTTTGGGCAGGGGGCCGGACAAAACTGCCAGCCGTGTACGTTCGCCATATACAGCCCGGGCCGTGCAGGATCCCTTTTTTTCCCACGGGGCAGGCTGTTTTGGCAAACCGCAAAACAGTGTATCATAACAGTGTTTTTAACTGTATCATAACCACTGTGTCATGACCGTGTCATGCGCCAGCCGTCCCTGCATCACCTGCGGGACAAAAAAGGCTGCAGATTTTCTTCTTTGCCTGCCAGTCCGTACCAGGCACCCAAAGGACACGGCACGCATCGTATAACGTAACGCCATCCCCCGTCCTTATAGGCAGGGGACTGAAACGGAAAGTAATTATGCCAGAGCATTTTATCAGCGGCCAGCCGCTTCAGGAAGACACTTCCTGCGAAGAACATCACGAAGAGCATATCCTGAAGGAACAGGAACCGGCAAAAACAGCAGAGCCGGACGGCCAGAATTATACTGAAAGCGCAGCGCATACGGACAATGCGTCCTGTGCGGAAAAAGAAGGGCAGGAACTGGACATCATGCATCCCGAGGATGCCCTGGATTCCATACAACTGGAACAGCTGCCGCCTGCCATGCAGGAAGCCTGCGCAAAGGCAGGCTGGAACAGGCTGATGCCGGTGCAGTCGGCAGCCCTGCCCTATCTCATGGACGGACGCGACATCATGATCCAGTCCCGCACAGGGTCCGGAAAGACAGGAACCTACCTGCTGCCCCTGGTCATGGGGCTGCGTGCCGAGAAAAAGCATCCCCAGGCCCTTGTCCTTGTCCCGACCAGGGAGCTTGCCGTGCAGGTTGCCCATGAGGCAGGCATCCTTTTTGAGGGGACAGGCATTGCCGCAGTCGCCCTCTACGGCGGTGTGGGCTACCAGAAGCAGCTGGAACAGCTGCGCGACGGAGCCCAGCTTGTTATCGGCACTCCGGGACGCGTGCTGGACCATCTCCTCAGGCGCTCCCTGACTCTTGAGCACCTGCGCGCCCTGGTCTTTGACGAAGCCGACCGCATGCTGTCCATAGGCTTTTATCCCGACATGAAGGAAGTGCAGCGCTACCTGCCCAAGAAGCGCATCTACACAAGCCTTTTGTCAGCAACCTTCCCGCAGTATGTGCTCAACCTGGCTGCCGAATTCATGCAGAAGCCCTGCATGCTCTCCCTCTCCCAGAAGCAGGTCTATGCAGCCTCTGTCGAGCACTGCTTCACCAGGGTTGACCGCATGGACAAGGACAGGACGCTTGTGCGCCTGATTGAGACGGAAAATCCCGCCTCAGCCATTATTTTCTGCAATACCAAGGCCGACGTGCATTACGTTACCGGCGTGCTGCAGGGCTTTGGCTACAACGCCGACGAGCTTTCTGCCGATCTCACCCAGTCAAAGCGCGAGGAAGTCATGCTCCGCATCCGCGAGGGCAAGACCAGGCTTCTGGTGGCAACCGACGTAGCCGCAAGGGGCATAGACATTCCGGATCTTTCCCATGTCTTTCTCTACTCGCCGCCAGAGGACCATGAAAGCTATATCCACCGCTCGGGCAGGACAGGCCGTGCCAATGCAGCCGGCACAGTCATATCCCTTGTGGACATCATGGAATACCTGGAGCTTGAGCGCATTGCCGCCCATTACAGCCTTGCCCTCCACGAAATTCCCAATCCCACGGATGAAGATGTGGCAAAGGTTGTCTCAAGCCGCCTGCTGGCCATCATGGAGGCAAACTACCGCAGGCTGAAGCCCCTGGAAAAGACCAGGCTGCGCCGCTACACAGCCTTTGCAAAAGAGCTTGCCTCCCTTACCCTGGAAGACGAGAACGAGGGAGCGGGCATCAACCTCCTGGCCATGCTGCTCGACGCCTGCCACCACAACACCCTCAATGACATCCGCCTGCCAAAGGCTGCCTCTTCCAGAAAGGAAGGCAAAAACGGCAGAAAGGACGGAAGGTCAGGAGACAATAACGGATCTTCCTCTGAGGAAGCCGCCGGCCAGCAGCCCAAAAAGCGCAGAAGGCGCAAAAAGCACCGTGACGACCGGCCTTCCCAGGCTGCTTCCGGCACCGCAATGCAGGACGCCACGGCAGCTGACGCTGCTGAGGCACAGCCCGGCGAAAATGCCGCTTCCGTTCCGGCTTCCCCTGATGCTGCTCCGGATGAGGCCGCACCCAAAAGGCAGCCCAGGCGCAGGCACAGCAGGCGCTCCCCGAAGAAGGAGCCGGCCGGGCAGGACAGCATTGACAACATCCCCTTCTAAATAAAGGAACCAGGCTGGCAGGGGAGGAAATGTCCTTTTCTCCCCTGCCCTGTTCCGCATTTTCATTTTTTCATACACATTCTTTCAGCCAGGGCCCCAAACCATGCTCACCCCGCCAATGCCGCCAAAATCCGGCAAAAAGACAGGCATAACCATCGGCAACTTTGACGGCGTCCATCTGGGACACCAGCTTCTTGTCAGGCAAACGCTTGAAATCTGCAGGCAGCGCAGCCTTGAAAGCATAGCCATCACTTTCTGGCCGCATCCGCGCGCCCTTTTTTCCGGCCATGCCATGCCTCCGCTGGCCGACCAAAAGACAAGAAGAAGCCTTCTTGGCAGCCTGGGACTGTCCGAAGTCCTGGAACTGAATTTTACGCTGGAACTGGCAGCCCTCTCGCCGGATGACTTTGTCAGGAAATACCTTCTTCCGCTGAATGTGGACAGCCTTGTCATCGGCTATGACTTCTGCCTTGGCAAGGGGCGCTGCGGCGATTTTGATGCCTTGAGAAAGCTCGGCTCAAAATACGGCTTTGAGGTAACGCAGGTGCCGCCGCTGCTGTTCGGAGACCTGCCAATCAGCTCCACAAGGCTCAGGCAGGCCATCAACGAGGGGCAGACTGCCCTGGCCATGGCCATGCTGGGACGCCCCTACTCAATCAGCGGCAAAGTTGTCCACGGCCAGGGACGCGGCACGGGGCTTGGCTTTCCGACAGCCAACCTTCTTCCGCCGGAAACCCTGCTGCCTCCGGACGGAGTCTATGCAGCCGTGGTCATGCACGACGGAAAGCCCTGCACGGCCGTCACCAACATCGGCTTTTCTCCGACTTTCGGGGGAACGCAGCGCACCATCGAAAGCTTTCTTCTGGACGGCAGCCCCATGCTGTACAATGAAGACATAGAGCTGCTCTTCCTGCGCCGCCTGCGGGACGAGAAAAAATTCCCCTCGGTGCAGGAACTGACGGCCCAGATTGCACACGACGT
>CAVJEZ010000021.1:5862-7727 GCA_963648625.1 Odoribacter splanchnicus | reverse complement strand
GGCATGGAAATTCCCAAGGGCTACCTCTACACGGCCATTCTGTTCTCGCTCATGATAGAATTCTGCAACCAGTATGCCCTGCGCAACAGGCGACGCCGCGTCAGCATGCGTGACATGCGCGAGGCTACGGCCAGGGTCATTCTGGGCATGCTGGGAGGCAAGACCTCTTCCAACTCCGCCTCCATGGACGCCCTGGCCTTAAGCAGCGTCACTGACGGATCAACATTTGCTCCCGAGGAAAGGGACATGGTCGGCCGCGTCATCCGCCTGAGCGGCAGGACGGCCCGCTTCATCATGACGCCGGCCCAGAAGGCGAACTGGCTTGATGCTGATGCCGGCTTTGAGGAGGCAGAAGCCTTTGCGCGCCATACAGGGCTTGCCTGGCTGCCTGTCAGGGATATGGAAACAGACGACGTGCTGGGCATCGTGCCTGTCGCAGGGCTCATAGAGGGCCGTCCTGACTCCTTCTCCCTGCGCAGCCTTGTCCAGTCGGCGCCCATTGTCCTGGAACACGCGGCCCTTGCCGACGTTCTGGCCGACTTCCGCAGCAATCCGGTGCCAATGCTTTTTGTGGCCGACGAATACGGCAGCATTGTCGGCCAGATCCTGCCCGCAAACCTTATCTCCGTGCTGGCAGGGCAGATGGGCGACCTGCCTGCCTCGCCTGACAGCTGCCGCATGCCCGACGATTCCTGGAAGCTGCCCGGCCGCCTTTCCGTTGACATGGCCATTTCCTGGCTTGGCATAGTGCCGGACCATGACAGCGAGTCGGCCACGCTGGCAGGGCTTATTCTGGAAAAATTGCAGCATATCCCGAGAGAAGGAGAAAAATTCGTTCTCCAGGGCTGGCAGATGGAAATTGTGCGCATGGACGGCAACCGCATAGACGAAGTCAGGGCAGTCAGGATAAAAACGCCAAGGAAGGGCTGAGTTCAAAACTGCCTGCGAACCGGCTTCAAAGAGTCCGGACAGCCTCATCAGGCACACTGGCAGGGGTCAGGCAAAAAATGGTCCGGCAGGCATATGTTGCCTATAGCGGCTTATGCCCCTTTTTTTGCACTGTTCTTTCTGATATGTTGCCTTGCGTCCAGGGCTTGAGCCGGCCTTTTTTCATGGCTGGTCTTTCATACTGCCTGCGCTTGCAAACGGAGAGCCATTACGGAGTCATTACGGAGAGTCTTTATGTCGGACAACATCAAGTACAAACGAGTCCTTATCAAGCTGAGCGGTGAGGCGCTTGCCGGCGAGCAGGGGTTTGGCATCAACCCCGACACAGTGCATCTTATCTGCAAGGAACTTGGCACTGTCCTTTCCTACGGCGTCCAGATGGCTCTTGTTATAGGCGGCGGCAACATTTTCAGGGGGCTTTCCGGTTCTGCAAGGGGCATGGAAAGATCCTCGGCTGACTATATGGGCATGCTGGCCACGGTGATGAATGCCCTGGCAGTGCAGGACCAGCTGGAAAAGCTCGGCTATCCCACCCGCGTCCTTTCTGCCATCACCATGCAGCAGGTATGCGAGCCCTTTATCCGCCGCCGTGCCCTCAGGCACATGGAAAAGGGCCGCGTGGTCATCTGCGCCGCAGGCACAGGCAACCCCTATTTCACCACTGACACCACGGCCGCCCTGCGCGGCATGGAGCTGCAGTGCGACGCCATCGTCAAGGCCACCAAGGTGGACGGCATTTATGACAAGGATCCCTCCAAGTACGCAGATGCAGTCAAATTTTCCACCATCACCTATGACGAGACCCTGGCACGCCATATAGGCGTCATGGACGCCACGGCATTTGCCCTGCTCAGGGACAACAACGTCCCCATCATCGTCTGCCGCATGCTTGGCGGAGACATCCTGCGTGCCGTCAA
>CAVJEZ010000021.1:3479-5644 GCA_963648625.1 Odoribacter splanchnicus | reverse complement strand
CTTGTGGACAACATCAAGGCCGACTACTACGGCACGCCTACCCCCATCTCCCAGATGGCTTCGGTCACTGTTCCGGACAGCCGCACCATCACCATCCAGCCCTGGGACAAAAGCGGCTTTTCTGCCGTTGAAAAGGCCCTGCTCAAGTCCGATCTCGGCCTGACGCCCGTCAACGACGGCAAGATCATCCGCATTGCCATTCCGCCGCTGACCGAGGAACGCCGCAAGGAACTGGTCAAGCTGGCCCGCAAGTACACAGAGGATGCCAAGGTGGCAGTGCGCAACGTCCGCCGCGATGCCAACGACGCCCTGAAGAAGATGGAAAAGGAAAAGCTCATCTCCGAGGACGAACGCAAGAAGAGCGAGGAAGACGTCCAGAAAATGACCGACAAATTTGTTGCCCAGCTCGACAAGGTCACATCGGCCAAGGAAAAGGAAATCCTTGAAATCTAACGAAACCGGACAGATGCAGGAAGGCACGGACAGTGCCCTGCCGCGCCATGTCGCCATTATTATGGACGGCAACGGCCGCTGGGCCCAGGCCCGGGGCATGGAGCGCACCAAGGGGCACAGGGCTGGCGTTGAAACAGTCCGCAGCATCGTCACCTTCTGCCGCCAGAAAGGCATAAGGCACCTGACGCTCTATGCCTTTTCCAGCGAAAACTGGAACAGGCCGGAGACAGAAGTCAGCACGCTGTTCTCCCTGCTTGTCGAATTTCTCGGACAGGAGATGCCGCGCATGCTGCGCGAGGGCATTGCGCTCAAGGTATTCGGCAATATTGACGCCCTGCCCCTGGCAGCAAGGACTGCCCTGAACCTGGCTGTCAGAACTACGGCAAAGGGCAGGGACATGACCCTGAACCTGGCGCTCAACTACGGGGCAAGGGAAGAAATTGTCAGGGCGGCGCGCCTGCTTGTCAAAAGCGGCATCAGGGCTGACGACATCACGGAAGATGTTTTTGCCGGCTACCTCTATTCTGCAGGGCAGCCCGACCCTGATTTTGTCATACGCACCAGCGGCGAGGTGAGGCTGAGCAATTTTCTTCTGTACCAGCTGGCCTATGCCGAACTCTATTTTACCTCCACCACCTGGCCGGACTTTACAACCGCCTGCATGGAAGAGGCACTTGCCGAATATGCCAGGCGCCAGCGCCGTTTTGGCAGGACGCAGGAGCAGGTAGATGCCGAAAAAGTATCCCTGCGGGGAGAAGAATAAATGACAGCCAGTCATAAAGTTGACGTAACAAGAATCTGCACGGGACTCGCTATGGCCGCCGTGCTGGGTTGCGCCCTGTATTTCAGAGGGTACTTTCTGCTCTTTCTGATCATGCTGGTCTGCGCCCTGGCCCTGTGGGAATTCTATTCCCTCTTCTGGGGCAAGGACGGCCATATAGCCGGACGGTGCTGCGCCATTATCCTTGGCTGGGGCATGCTTGTCCTGACATGGATGAACAGGCCGCAGGACGCGCTGGTTTTTATGGGCGCAGGCTTTGTCCTGGCAGCCATAAGCTTTCTGTTCCGCTGGCGCGTGGTGGAGAATGCCTTTGAGCCCAGCGGGCTCTTTATGGCCGGGCTTGCCTATATTCCCCTGCTGCTTCTGCCTGCCACCTACCTAACTTCAGTCAAGCTGCTCTTCATCCTGGCAGCTGTCTCCATATCGGACACTTCGGCCTATTTTGTAGGCACAAGGTACGGCAAGCACAAGCTGTGGCCCTCTGTCAGTCCCAACAAAAGCTCCGAAGGCGCTGTGGGCAGCCTTGTCGGCTGCGTCATCTTCTGCACCCTCTACGGAGCCTGCTTTGGCTCGATAAACTTCCTGGCCTTCATACCCCTGGCCATAGTCATCAACTTCTTTGCCCAGCTGGGCGACCTCTTTGAATCGGCACTGAAGCGTTCTGCCAAGGTCAAGGACTCCGGAAACCTGCTTCCGGGGCACGGAGGCATACTGGACAGGGCAGACAGCATGCTCTTTGCCATGCCTGTCTTTGCCGTTGTCGATCAGTGGTTCCACTTCTTTTAGGACAGGGCAGGAACTGCGACTAAACTGCGATCACGGAGGATAGTGTCATGGCCATGCTGTGGCCGGGGCTGACCGGTCCCGGAATACGTTATATTTCCTCTCCGCCGCCGGCTTCCTGGCAAAAGGCACAGCGCCGCAGCCTTGT
>CAVJEZ010000021.1:0-3157 GCA_963648625.1 Odoribacter splanchnicus | reverse complement strand
GTACTGGCAGGCAAGGTTGTCTGCCTTGCCAACAAGGAGTCGCTTGTCCTGGCAGGCGATCTCATCAGGCATATCTGCTCACGGACAGGAGCAAGCATCCTGCCGGTAGACTCGGAGCATTTTGCGCTCTTTGACTGCCTCTGCGGCAGGGGCGAGGATGCGGAAAGCCTCATTCTCACGGCTTCAGGCGGCCCTTTCAGGGGCAAAAAGCTGCAGGATCTGGCAGAAGTTACCCCGGAACAGGCGCTGAAGCATCCCAACTGGAACATGGGGGCCAAGATAACCATTGATTCGGCGACCCTCATGAACAAGGCGCTGGAATTCATTGAAGCCTGCCAGCTCTACGGCGTGTCCCCTGACAAGGTGCATGTGCTCATCCATCCGCAGTCAATTATCCATTCGCTGGTGGCCTTCAAGGACGGCAGCCAGCTGGCGCAGCTGGCCGTGCCCGACATGCGCCTGCCCATAGGCTCATGCCTGCTCTGGCCTTCCGTGGAACGCCCCCTGGTAGAGCCGCTTTCCCTGGCAAAAACAGGAACGCTGTCCTTCTTTGAAGTGGACAATGAGACCTTTCCGTCCATAGAGCTGGCACGCAGGGCCATGCAGGTGCGCGGCGGCATGAGCGTGGTCCTGAATGCGGCCGACGAGGCTGCAGTAGAGCTCTTTTTAGAAGGCAGATGCAGCTTTACGGATATTACGGAATGCGTGACGCAGGCCATGGAGCATCATCTCTGCAGCATGCGTTCCGGGGGAGCGGAGAAAAACGGGCCGTTCTCCCTTTCCTGCGACATGCTTTCCATGAATGGCGCAGAACTTGAAGAGGCATGCTGGGCAAAGGTACAGGCCATAGAAGAGCTCTGTGCGAAGGCCGCTGCCTTTGTCCATAACCATACCGCACGCGGAGGTCAGATACGGTGTTGACAGTCATAGCTGTAGTGCTTGTTTTCGGCGGTCTTATCTTTTTTCATGAACTTGGTCACTTCTCGGCCGCCCGAGCCCTTGGCATGGGTGTCTCCACCTTTTCTCTGGGCTTCGGGCCCAAGCTTCTCAAGGTAAAGAGGGGCAAGACAGAGTACGCACTCTCCCTTCTCCCCCTGGGCGGCTACGTTGCCCTGGTCGGCGAACAGGACGGGCAGGACCTGCCCGAAGGCTTCACCAAGGAAGAGTCTTTCTCCGAGCGCCCTGCCTGGCAGCGCCTGATTGTTGTCCTGGCCGGTCCCATTGCCAACATGGTCCTGGCATTAATCCTCTGCATTATACTGACTCTTGGCTGGGGCATTCAGACACTGACCCCGAATATAGGCGAGGTTACGGAAGGAAGCCCTGCCCAGGCAGCAGGCATGCTTGCCGGCGACACCATCGTTTCCATCAACGGCAAGGACATAGCCTCCTGGCAGGAGATGTCCGATGCCATAGGAGCGAGCGACGGCCAGCCCCTGCACATGACGATTGACAGGAAGGACAGCCTTCTTGAAGTAACCGTTACTCCCGAGCGCAGCGAGCGCAAAACCATTTTTGGCGACACGGAAGTCGCCTGGCTCATAGGCGTGCGTTCCTCAGGCGCCTACACAAGCAGCCAGCCCGGGCTTGGCGGAGCCATTGCCGGAGGCTGGGACCAGTGCATCAACATGATCTCCATGACCTGGCAGGGCTTTGTAAAGCTTGTGCAGCGCGTCATTCCGGCTGACCAGGTGGGCGGCCCCATCATGATTGCCCAGGTTATCGGCGAATCATCTGCCAACCTTGCCGGACTTCTGGGCCTTGCCGCCCTCATCAGCATCAACTTAGGCATCCTGAACCTTCTGCCCGTACCCGTCCTGGACGGCGGCGCAGCCGTGTTCTGCCTCTGGGAGATTATTTTCAGGCGTCCCCTCAACAAGAAGGTGACAGACTGGTCCTTCCGTGTCGGGGTGGCCCTCCTGCTGGCCCTTATGGTCTTTGCTACTTTCAATGACATTATGCGCATCATGAAGGGCTAAGCATCATGCCGGCAAAGCTCACCACAGGCCTTGAGCTCATTCTCTGTGCATGCGAGAAGGAGCTCTATGTCATCCTGACAAACAATGACGAGCTTGTCTGTGCCCATGTCTGGGCCATGCAGGACCATGCCACCGAAATCCTGGCTCCGGATCTTAAGCAGATCCTGGAGCTTTCAGGGCATTCCGTATCAGATATCAGGCGCATCGGGTGCGTCCGCGGGCCAGGATCCTTCACTGGCACCCGCCTTGTCCTGGCAACGGCTGCGGCCCTGCGCAGGGGGTGTCATGCACAGCTTGCCCCCCTGGACTATATGGCGGCACTGGCAACTACAGTAGTCCATGCAAAGGAAGTCCCCTACGGAGAGCATATCTGGATACTGACGCATGCCCGCAGAAACCTTGTGCATGCCATGCCTTTCTTAAGCTACGGTCCTGCCATGCCGCCCGCACCAGTACAGGAAGTACAGCTCATGAGCTGTGCCAAGGCTGCAGAGGCTGTCAAAAAAACAGCGCAAGAAAGCCAATCCAAAGTACATGTTGCAGGCAGCGCCCTGACACGTGATCCGGAAATTCTGGCGAATCTTGAATCATCAGGGATTCCCGCTCTTGTTCCCAGCCTGACAAGAAGGCCTTCCGTGGACGGTCTGATAATGCTGAGCCGCGATGCAGAATTTTTTGAGAAAGACGTAGAGCCGCTCTATGTACGGCCGTGCGACGCCATAGAGAACCTGCCATCCCTCTCGGAGCGCATGGGCAGAAATGCGGAGCAGTCGGTCAGGGAACTGGACAGGCTGCTTTCCAGAACGCCTGATGACAAGGTGGGCCTGTAGCTGGACCTGTACAAGGCAGGACTGCAAAAAAGAATTCGCACGCAGCAAGAAAAAGGGGGAGCATGACGCTCCCCCCTTTTGTATTTTGTTCTGCCAGGCGCTACGCTCTTACCCTTCGTCTGTTTCTCCGTCCTTTTTCTTCAGCACGAGCGAGGCAATGATGCCTGCGGCCAGAACGCCAAGGACGATAATCAGGGACATGGTGGGGCTGATCTCAAAGCCCACATGGAATATATGACTGATGCCGGAAAGCACCAGCTTGAAGGCAATAAAGAAGAGCAGGACAATGACAGCCTTTTCCAGGTAGGCAAGCTTGCCGCTCATGGATTCAAGCACAAAATACAGGCT